>JAFDHR010000552.1 GCA_019308645.1 Deltaproteobacteria bacterium | reverse complement strand
GCAATGCTAAAATGATGCCAGGATGGATGATTTCGACTTTGACCGCTCATTTGTGCAATCTTTTCAAGCGACATGATAGTGGGTTCAGGTTTACCCATGAGTTTAGCTGAATAGAGATCTGCCTGACGCTCAAAGTTTCTCATAAAAAAACCCATGATATATCGAAAGTAAAGAATGACACTCAATATGACAGGCACGGAGAAAAGCGAATAAAAGATGCCTGTCTGGACCTCTTTTTGGCTACGTAATAAGTCAAATAACCAAGGATTAGCGGCCATTGCATAGAAGAAGATATCAAAAAGGCTAATGGAGAGAGCCATATAGCCTAAGAGAAAAAAGATGTAGAAAAGAATGTGTTTATATTTTATATGGCCTATTTCATGGGCCATCACCGCATTGAGTTCTTCCTCTGAAAGGACATCTAATAAAGAATCCGTTACAAGGATATACCGAAACCTTGGTAGTAGGCCCATAACACCAGCGGTCATCATCCGCCCCTCTAATAGCGGCCACCGTAATATGTCTCTATATTTAAAGCCAGACTTCCGCAGAAAATTCATTATACTCTCTTTCTTTTCTGTCTGGGAAAGGCTGCTACAGCCCCACCAATATTTGATAAAGGGAGGGAGAAATATTACAAAGAGAATCAGAAATACAGTAAAAAATATAAATTGCCCGATCTCATTTTCAAAGATCTTCTTTAAAGAGGGCCATGCAAGTAAGCCAATTAAATCATAGCAAACGGTAAGGATTGCCCAAGGAAAAATAATAGGAAAATTAAGCTTTATATTCGATACTACATAGACCCACCTTGTTACCGAACATGGAAAGATGGCACAATATGCGGGATAGCCATAATACCAGATGGTGGCAAGAAAGATAAAAAAGATAAGGATGGCCACAGCACTCGGCAGAATTGAAAAAGTGGTGAAGCCAGGGATTTTAAGAAGCCAATATTTTAGATTGAGAAGGTAAACACATAAGGCGAATATCATTATGGATAAAATGGAGAGTTTCGTGATAACAGAGTGATAAGTAGAACTTACCTTGCTCTGAGCAAAACCGGTGGAATCACCTCTATAAAAAGCTAAAAGCCTGGAGAAGCGGTATCTACAGTAGATTGTAAAATTGAGCCAGAGTAAAAAGATAACAAAAACGGAGATTAGAGGTGATCTGAATAGACCCTCCACAGGATAATTAAACTGAAATAGTACCAATACAATAATAATATAAATGATGTTACTGAACATTGATTCAATATCCCCAATCCGTTAATCTTTCTACCATCCGTTCTCTATGAGTACCTGGCCAGTAAAATCGTTTACACATTGGGCAAAAAACAATTCTTTCATGATACTTAAAGAAAACAAAATCAGGGACATTTTGCCGCGCGACTTCTAATTCAGCCTTGGATAACGGTGAATTACAGACAATACACCTGCTGAACCAGTCTCTCCGATCCCGTGTAAGTGTTATAGCGTTGTCAACCACATTGAGCTGGTCTTTCACCAGATCGCAGTCAACAAAGATAGAGTTTGAATATTGTATGGCAGTTGCATGATTTCTTCCTTCCCTCCGTAACCAACTCGGATAATCTCTGATCTGGATAGCTCGTCTGGTAAACCGTATCGTATCCCATAATCCTTAAGTATCTGGCTAATTTGCCAAGCATTGCATCAGCTACAAACATTATTGCGTTTGTTATGTTCATTGGGTTTATTGTGTCTGTTGTGTTAACTTTAGGTAACTTAGATTATTTGTAACAGCTTAGCTATCTTTTGACAGGATAAACAGGAATGACAGGATAATTGTCCTCATTCTGTTGATCCCCTATTATAGGTATCGCTTCAAAGTTACGCCATTAAGCGGGGCTTTTAAGCGAGCATTAGAATTTAGATCTACCAGATTGAGAGAGCATAGAGGAGATCGAAATCTTGTCTATCCTGTAATCTTGTCAAAATATTTTTCCAGGTGAACTATTACGATTATCTTTCGTTGAGTCGCTAAGTTAATAACTATTCAGCCACTCAGCCTTTTGACTACTAAATCAACTATTGTCCAGATTAACAATCTCAAAGCCTGGGGGTGGATTCAATTGGAAAATCTCTTCAGGGACTGGTTTATTCAGTGTAAAACTCTTATATC
>JAFDHR010000066.1 GCA_019308645.1 Deltaproteobacteria bacterium | reverse complement strand
GAACTGAAGGCTCTTCATCCTCAATCGCTGCAATGGCCTTATCAGCAGATGTAACCAGTAATACCTCGAGGCCATCTTCCTCAAGCACCCGCCGACAGCTATCAAGGACAATACCTTCGTCATCTACAACAAGTATTTTCATGATATTAGTCCTCCACTTCTATGGGCAACCATATAAAAAATTTGGTGCCTTTACCAACCTCGCTTTGAACCCTGATTGTTCCCCCGTGTCTCTGTACGATTCCGTATGAAACTGATAGGCCAAGCCCGGTTCCCTGACCCACCTCCTTTGTAGTAAAAAAGGGATCAAACAATTTGTCAAGATCCTCCTGCGGTATGCATCAAGTGCATTTATAATTAAATTTATCAACACACTTTGGAACTGGCTGCGGTCCAGGGTAAGCTTGGGTAAATTCTCTCCTGAATCAAATTTTATACTTACACCTTTTACCAGCGCCTGGTTTTCCATTGGTGAAATTACGGATCGGATAAGCATGTTTACATCCGTTGGTTCTTTATCAAGCTTTGTCTGTCGAGAGAAATCAAGCAGTCCCTTAACAATCTTCCTGACCCGTTCCGTGGACTCGGCTATTGTTTGCAAATCAGACCGAATGTCATCTTCTATATCTTTACGTCGCAGCAGCATGTGTGTAAATGTCAATACACCTGTTAGAGGGTTATTTATCTCGTGAGCAACGCCTGCTGCAAGCCTTCCAACGCTGGCCTGTTTTTCGGACTGAACGAGCCGATCTTCTGCTGCTTCTCTCCTCCGTCCCATTGATACAACCATATCCTTAAAGGTATTCTGCAAAACACCCATTTCTTCATCTTTTGAGATAGGCCCGATCTCTGGCGTTAGGCTGCCCTTGGAAACCTCTTGGCTTGCCTTTATCAATTGGTGGACAGGATTCATGATCTTGTTTGCCAGGATGTATCCCAGTACAACTGCCAATGCCATACCAGCCACAGTTATAAGCACAAATACAGAAAGGGCCTTCTTACGAATGTCAGCATACTTTGCCTCCAATACTCCGACATAGAGCATTCCCACTCTTTTACCAAAAATATCTTCGATTGGTTCATATGCTGTTATGTACCAGTCATTTACAACAAATGCACGGTCTGTCCACTTCTTGCCCTTTGTGAGGACATATTCCTTCACCTCTTTTGATACCCGTGTTCCAATGGCCCGTTTTCCGTCTGGAGTCATAACATTTGTTGATATACGAAGGTCATTAAAAAAGATGGTAGCTGTTCCTATATTGCGGCCTTTATATATCTCATGCTGAAAGACGGTGTCCCGCACTGTGTCAACTATGCTTTCGCTTCTGTTTAGAAGAACCCCCCCATAGATAACTCCAAGTAAATCGCCCCCTTCAAATACCGGTATTGCGGCTGCAAGGGCCATTCCGGATGTTTCCTCTTCCTCCACTCTATGAGCTGCCTTCGGTGTAGGAAGCAACCGGATTCTGGATAGATTGGCAAGTTCGGGATTCTCAGCAAAGAGAAAATCCTTGCTGAGAATAACGGTCCCCGAAATAGCAACTTTAGCTTTGAGCGCTAAGTTTGTTATAGGGTTGTCAGTCTGAACTGTTTCCTTTGGTATAGAATCAGGTCCGATACGGCACAGCGGTGTACCCTCGTTTGTTACTATGCCAGCAAAATCTAACTCTGCTTGCTGAGCCAAAGACCTTAATCGACTGACAAGTTCCGGGGCATCTTGCCTCTTAAGTGCTGAGCGGAATCCAGGCCCCAGGGAGGTAATAGTTACAGGACATCTGATAGTTTTTATACGCATCAGGTATATCTCACGTGCAGCATTGAGGTCTAAACTGACGCGGTTTGTTGCCTCGTTAAGCACTGACTTGTAAAGGAGCTGGCCTCCAATAAAGAGAGAAACAACACCAACCAGAAAGGAAACCACTAAAAAACTTGCTATGAGCTTGGATCGTGTTGATGAAAACATCTGAAATACCTATGTAAGTGCCTAAAGTGAGCTAAAGTGCCTAAAGTGCCTAAAATTAAGACAAAAGCAACACATAAATCCCAATCCCTAACTTTAAGTGTCTAAGGTTTCAAAGTATGCAGTATGGAGTAAGCAGTAAGCACTAAAACCCCTTTAGTTTTGCCTACTGCATACTGCCTACTGCATACTGCTCATTGATTAAGGGCCTATCTCTTTTAAATATGGCGCCCATAGGGCAATTCGCAAAACAGATACCACATCTTACACATGTTTCTGTGTCAATACTGCATATTGATATTGTATCGCCTTTTTTCTTTTTCCGTTTCACTTCCCCTTCCTCCTTTGTTGGTTCTTTATCTGATTGTTCGACTTTTATATCCTCTTGTGCACGTTTCCTCTCAGTAATAGCATTTGCTGGGCAACTCCTTAGACAGAGCAAACAACCTGTACACTTATCTTCATCTATGTAGTATTCAATAAGCGCCTTGCAAACCTTTGCAGGGCACCTTTTATCAACAATATGGGCTATATATTCGTCCCTAAAGTATTTAATAGTGGTAAGAACAGGATTTGGGGCAGTCTGGCCCAGCCCACAAAGAGAGCCGTCTTTTACTATTCCTGCAAGTTCTTCCAGTGACTCCAAATCCTCATATTCACCTTGACCATTTGTTATTTTTTCTAATATATTATACATCCTTCCGAGTCCTATGCGGCATGGTGAGCATTTCCCGCAGCTTTCTTCCCGGGTAAAATTAATAAAATATTTGGCTATATCCACCATGCATACATCTTCATCAAGGACAATCATTCCCCCTGACCCCAGGATTGATCCAGCAGCCTGTAATGACTCATAAGTCACCTCCTTATCGAGGTAGGTTTCCGGGAGACATCCTCCTGAAGGGCCTCCAGTCTGAACGGCCTTAAATTTCTTTCCATCAGGTATTCCACCGCCAATATCATATATTATTTCCCTGAGTTTTATCCCCATTGGTACTTCAACTAATCCAGAGTTATTTATCTTCCCTGTAAGAGAAAAAACAACTGTGCCCTTGGATGGACCAGAGCCTATATCAGCGAACCATTTAGCCCCATTTTTAATTATAAGAGGTATGTAGGCCCAGGTCTTGACATTGTTGATATTTGTAGGCTTTTCCCAGAGACCCTCTGAGGCGGGATAAGGGGGACGTGGACGTGGATTTGCTCGTTTGCCCATGATAGATGCCATTAATGCGGTTTCTTCACCTGAGACGAATGCACCTGCACCTTGATTCATCTGGAGATCAAAATCAAAATTAGAACCGAATATGTGTGACCCAAGGAACCCCTTTTCCCTTGCCTGGGCAATAGCAACCTCGAGTCTATGAATAGCAAGGGGATATTCAGCCCGGACATAGACAAACCCCTTTGAGGCCCCAATAGCAAATGCACCAATAACCATACCCTCTATCATACTGTGAGGATTTGCCTCGAGGAGACTCCTATCCATGAATGCACCAGGGTCCCCTTCATCTGCATTACAGATTAAATACTTTTGATTTGCTCCACCACTGTTGCTACGCCGTGCAAAATCCCATTTAACACCAGTGATGAAACCAGCGCCACCACGTCCACGTAATTGAGAGGATTTGACCTCTTCAATTATTTCTTCAGGTGACATAGCCAAAATTGCCTGTCGAGCCGCCTTATATCCCCCAATAGCAATATACTCTTCTATGGCTTCAGGATTTATGAAGCCCCACCGGGCGGTAATCATTTTCTGCTGTCTATTGTAAAAAGGGATATCCGTCCATTTTGGGATAGGATTGCCTGTGGTGGGGTCACGATAATGGAGTTTGCTTACAGGTATTCCATTTATTAGATGGGAGTCAACGATATCTTTTACATCATCAGGTTTCAACAGACAGTACAGAATTTCATCAGGCTCTACTATAACACTTGGGCCTATCTGGCAGAAACCCCGGCACCCTGTTAGTTTTACCTCTACATCTAATTTATGTTCCAAGATCTCCCGCTCAAATTCTCTGTGTATCTGGGGCGAGCCCGAGGACACGCAACCTGTACCCTGGCAAACAAGTATTGTTCGTTTTTCGGTCATTTTCTGTTATCTCCTATTTTTCCTCATCGCCCCCTTCTGTTTCACCGCCAGGTGGTCGTAAGGTTTCATCAGTTTCTTTGATCAAATCCTCATGTATTGCCTTTGCCGCCCTCCGGCCGGCCCCCATAGCGGATATGACTGTTGCTGCGCCAGTAACAATATCTCCCCCTGCATAGACAAATTCCCTATTTGTCCTACCCCAATCATCGACTTCAATGTATCCCCACTTGTTTACCTTCATATCAGGCGTTGTTGAGGTAATCAATGGATTGGCCTGGCCACCAATGCTTACAAGTACCTGATCGCAATCAACTTCAAAGAAGGAATTTTCTATAGGAACAGGCCTTTGTCTGCCTGATTCATCAGGCTCCCCGAGCTCATATCTCTGGCACTTCATTCCAGTAGCCCATCCCTGCTCATTACCATAGATCTCAACAGGACTTGACAGAAGTCTAAACTCGATCTTTTCCTCTTCTGCATGATGGGCCTCTGCGGCCCTTGCCGGCATCTGTTCTCTTGCGCGCCTATAAACAATAGTAACCTTTTCCGCTCCTAATCGCATAGCGGTTCTTGCAGAATCCATGGCTACATTACCACCTCCAAGAACAGCAACTTCTTTCCCTATTATCATGGGGGTTCTGTATTTTGGAAATAGATAGGATTTCATCAGATTACTACGCGTTAGATATTCATTTGCTGAAAATACCCCATTCAGGTTCTTGCCAGGTATGTCTAAAAAGATTGGAAGACCAGCTCCAACCCCGATATATACTGCATTGAACCCCATGATATTTAAGAGATCATCAACCTTATGTAGACGACCGATCACGCTGTTATAATAGATTTTGACTCCTAAATCTTCCAGGGCCCTGATTTCCGCTTCGACAATCCTTTTTGGCATCCTGAATTCTGGAATACCATAAACCAATACACCTCCCCCACGATGAAATGCCTCATATATGGTGACTTCATAACCAAGTTTTATCAAATCTCCAGCAACAGTCAAACCAGAGGGTCCAGAGCCTATGATAGCTACCTTAAAGCCGTTTTTATCCTTTATTTCAGGCACCTCCATAAGATTGTTTTCTCGTTCATAATCAGCAACGAATCTCTCAAGGTTCCCTATGGCAACAGCTTTCGATATATCCTTCTTCCCCCTTATACATACCCCTTCACATTGGGACTCCTGCGGGCAAACGCGTCCACATACAGCGGGGAGAACATTTTTAGTTTTAATGAGACGGGCTGCCTCGGCAAATTTTTCCTCAGCCACCAGGGCAATGAATTCAGGGATAGGTACCTCCACAGGGCAGCCGGAGATGCAGGGCATTTTTTTGCAACTCAAGCAGCGCTGTGCCTCAGCTACTGCCTCTTCCGGTGTATAGCCATATGGAACCTCCTCGAAATTACGATTTCTCAAGTCAGGTGGCTGTTCAGCCATCCCGTGCCGCTCAATGGCCATTCGCTCTTTGGCTGTTAATTCCATTTCCATATCCTTCTTTAAAGTTCTCCTCTTAATTTCTTTTCAGCCATACATTCATGAGAGTAAGATTGATAGATAACCGACTCTTGTTCTGTGTATGCACTCTTGCGCCGATTCAATTCCTTCCAATCAACCTTGTGCCCATCAAACTCTGGCCCATCAACACAAGCAAATTTTGTCTCTCCTCCAACACTAACCCTGCATGCTCCGCACATTCCTGTGCCATCGAGCATAATGGAGTTTAGGGCAACCTTGGTTGGAATGGCATAGGGGCGGGTGGCCTCAGAACATCTTTCAAGCATCTGGGTGCATCCCATAAAAAAGGCATGATCAATCTTGATTCCCTTTTCAAGCATCTCTCCCACATAATCCTCAACCTTACCTTTTTTACCTTTAGAGCCGTCACTTGTTGCGTATAAAACCTGATCACTGGCTGCATGGAGCTCCTTTTCATGATAGAACATAAAACTGTAGCGCGCTTCAATGATAGATATCACCTTATTGCCAGTCTCCTTGCAAGCACGCGCTATTGGATAGATTCCGCCAATTCCATAGCATCCACCCCCTAAAACAACGCTGCCATAATTTTTTATTTCCGAAGGGACGCCTAATGGGCCTGTTACAGCATATAGTGAATCCCCAATCTTCAGGCGTGCCAACTCAAGCGTGGAGATACCTACCTCTAAAATATATAGGGTTATTGTGCCGGTATCAGTATTCCAGTCTGATACAGTCAATGGTATTCTCTCGCTATACTCATTACCCATAACAATGACAAACTGCCCTGCTTGTATGGAATGTGCAATTTCAGGCGCCTTAATTACCATCTTGTGCACATTAAATATTTCGGATTTTTTTAGTATTTCATACATGGTACCTCCTAATCCTTATAAACTGGCGCTAAAAATAGGCTTAAGGCTAAAGGCAGAGGGTAAGGGGGAAACCTCAAGCCTTTAGCCTTTTGCCAGCTGAATTAAAACTATTTAAAATGGAGGCTTTATTTCCCATTTTTTGTACAAATCTTAAAGCGTAAGCGTTCACCGTTGACAGTTCACCGTCGTTCGACCATGAGGCCTTTCGGCCCCGAGCTCAAGGCCGAGGGGCTCTCGACAGGTTCACCGATAAGCCAACAGTGGCAGTGAACCGCTTAAATAGTCAATCCATCAACAGGCCAAACCATGGGTTGATCCAGAGGAATATCTCCCCCTTTCGGACAATGGATAATCCCGATAAATCGGGGTGAACGGTATCTTAAAGCTTAGTTGCTAAAAATGGATCTCTCCTTTTAATTTTAAACGACGTTCAACAAATATCTTAAAATCAGGAACAAAATCAGCAATATGAAAGCCCCTATACGTTAAAGCGTCTTTTGGAACCATAGGAACAGAGGCAATAATCCATGGATGCATCTGGATATGGTTTTGTATGCTACGGAAATCTTTTATTTTGAAATCTGTATTGTGTAATGCATTCCCTATGTTAGTCGTAATCTCCCAATCTGGAATGGCATTCCCAGGAGGTTTGGCTGCTTTTGCAACAGGTTTTCTGCGGCTATCTACACACGTCTTCGTGCCATTCATTTCAGTGAAAACTGTGACAGGAAGAACAGCGCATACCTTATTTGACGTGCTAAGGGGAGAAGGGTAGATGTCCTGAATAATGATATTTTCAAGGCTTATAAATTTCTTTATGATTTCATCAGTTGCACTGTTTGCCTCTGCTACATATAATAATTTGATATCCTTAAACATCTCATCTGATTTTTCTATATTAGGAAATATAATTTCATCATCTGCTATATAAAGTATATTTGATTCTGCATAGATTCTGGCAAATTCGTTCAGGGCATAAATGGATTCATCTGTCAGATGCCTTGAGGAAAGGATTGCAATTTCAGTGGGACCATAACCAGATATTATATCAGATATATGGTTTATTGCATTATCCCAATCAGTATAGATCATCTTACCGTCATCACGGCGGATAGCAGGATATTTCAATCGATCAGGGCTGTTAAAGAGTGCCGGTAAACAACATCTGCCCTTAACACAGTATTCTCTTTTGCTGACGGTCATATCCCGGACAGGATGTGCGCCCATAACCTTATTCCATTTAGTATCAATAACAAGCTCACAGCCTCGCTCACAAAGGATGCATGTTGTGGGTGTTTCTATATCGGGATTGTCATACCATTTGGATCCCCTAACTGTTAAAGCACCGGTTGGACAGACATCAACGCAATGCATGCAAAAACGACAATCGCCATCCACATGAAGTTTTCCGAAGGAGGTCCCTACTTTTGTATCGTGACCTCTGTTAACAAATGAAATGGCGCTTGTACCGAGATTTTCTTCACAGGCCCTAATACATCTCCCGCATAGGATGCAAAGATTATAATCCCTATCCATAAATGGATCATCTCTCTCAAGGGAAAAATCCTTATACAATAATGGATATCTTATCTCTTTTAGTCCCAGATATTCAACCAACTGCCTTAATTCACAAATATCGCGATTTGGGCACATATTGCAGCCTGTAACTCTTCCAGTTTTTGAAGAGGGCGCATTAAATTGCTCACATGTTTCCCTGATAGGGCATACTAAACAGGCCGAGGGGTGTTCAGACAGAATTAACTCCAATATTCCCCTTCTTAATTTTTCAATCTCATCTGAACTTGTAGTAACAACCATATTGGGTGTGGCAGGTGTTGTGCAGGATGTTACATACCCCCGAACGCCTTCGACTTTTACTATACATAGACGGCAAGATCCTGTAGATGGTAAATCCGGCCTTGAACACAGGGTAGGGATATAGATGCCTGATCTCCTGGCAACTTCCAATATTGTCTCACCAGAAGAAAAGGATACATTTTTCCCATTCATTATCATTGTTTCTGTTGCTATATCTTGCTCTTCAACTAACTCCATCGTAGTTCCTCATCTATATTCTGTGTTTGTTGTGTTTACTTTGTTTGTTGTGTTTGTTGTGTTGAACTCAACAAACTCAATGAACTCAAAAAACACGATAAACCCGAAGGGTTATCCCTTTGATTCTGTTCGATAAATCTTATCTATAGCCCTTGATAACTTTGCAGGACTCATTTGACCATGAACCTCACCATCAATGGTCACAACAGGTGCTAATGCGCAGCATCCCAGGCATGCTACCGTTTCAAGACTGAACATCCCATCTTTAGTTGTTTGCCCTGGAACAAGACCCATTTTTGATTTAGCTGCCTCAAGAATTACTCCACCACCGCTAACGAAACATGCAGTCCCGGTACAGCACCTCATAAGATGTTCCCCTGGCTTTTCAAATTTGAACTGGGCATAGAATGATGCTGTGCCAAAGATTTCATGCTCACTTAAATTTAATTCTCTGGCAATCATGCCGATTGTCTCATATGAAAGGTATCCAGCATATGAATGAACAGCCTGCAGGATAGGGATTAGATTATTTGTGTCCCGGGTGTATTTATTAAGTACAGCGAGCGTCATTTCCTCTAAACGTTCAGGCTCAGAAAGGGCTTCAAGTGAAGACTTTGCCTCCATATGCCTGCGTTCATCTATTGCAGCAGAAAGGGTCTGTAGCATCTTTTCATCAATGCTTGGAAGGGATATCTGTCCGGTCTTTGTTAGGGCTCCAAATCTCTCAATTACCTTCCTCTCTTCTCCCTCTTTCCGCTGTATCGCCTCATCAACCGCCTTGATTATCTCATCAGGTGTAAACGGTTTGGCAACATAATCCATTGCCCCTCTCTTCATAGCCTCGGTCGCCCTTTCAATACTCGGATATCCAGTTATCATAACTACAGCAGAGCCAGGTGATGTCTCGTCAAGTCTTGTTATTACATCCATTCCATCAAGGCCCGGCATCATCCAGTCGCACAGAATCACATCAAAGTATGTATCTAAGACAAGACTTAAGACAAGACTTAGTCCCTCTTCCGGGCTTGTGGTCGTAACAACATAATAACCCTCTGCCTCAAATATTCGCAGACACGATGATAAGACCATTGTATCATCGTCTATCACAAGTATCTTTCGAGCCATTTGGTTTGCTCCTTTTTTAGTAACTTCTCAATAAGTTCGGGTTCTGTCATTGCGAGCAAAGCGAAGCAATCTCTATTATAGCAATAAGATTGCCACGTCGCACCGCTCCTCGCAATGACGGCAAATGGCATTGTCAAGGAATTACCTGGACTTATTGAGAAGTTACCTTTTTTGTCATTGGTCATTCGCCAAAAGATTATTCGTTATTTGGCCAAAAGATTATTCGTTATTTGGCCCGCCCCGGGTTAGAGGACTGGGCAGGGTTGCGCTGCTCGTCTACTGGAATCCAGATGGTAAAAGTACTCCCATGATCAATCTCACTTTGAACCCTGATTGTTCCACCATGTCTCTGTACAATCCCGTATGAGACTGAAAGACCAAGCCCGGTACCCTTGCCTACCTCCTTTGTAGTAAAAAAAGGGTCAAATAATTTATCGAGATCTTCATGTTTTATGCCACATCCAGTATCAGCAATGGTAATCTCAACACTCTTTTGATCAGTATCGCTTGCGGATAAACTGATACCGGTAGATATAATAATAGTTCCTCCCCGTTCCATAGCATCAAAGGCGTTTATAATTAAATTTATTAACACACTTTGAAACTGACTGCGGTCCAGGGTGGGCTTGGGTAAATTCTCTCCTGGATTGAAGGTTATGTTTACACTTTTTACCAGTGCCTGATTATCCATCGCTGAAATTACTGATCGGATAAGCCTATTTACATCAGTTGGTTCTTTATCAAGCTCGGTCTGTCTGGAAAAATCAAGCAAACCCTTAACAATCTTTCTGACTCGTACAGTTGACTCAGCTATTTTTTGAAGATGAGACTGACTCTTGTCTCCTATATCTTTACTTCGCTGAAGAATACGGGTAAATGTTAATATACCGGTTAAAGGATTATTGATCTCATGAGCAACGCCTGCAGCAAGCCTTCCAACACTGGCCTGCTTTTCAGACTGAATGAGACGATTTTCAGCCTCCGCCCTTCTGCGTCGGTCTCGTTCTTCGAGCGATACAACCATATCATTAAAGGTGTTCTGTAAGACACCTATTTCACCTTTTGATATAGGGCCAATATCCGGCGTTAGGCTGCCCTCGGTCACCTGTTGGCTAGCCTTTATCAACCGGT
>JAFDHR010000551.1 GCA_019308645.1 Deltaproteobacteria bacterium | reverse complement strand
ATCATAAAGGGAGGCGTTTGAAACTTCCAGGCCGGTGAGTCTACACATCATTGTTTGATATTCATACATAACCTGCAATGTTCCTTGATTTGTTTCTGGTTTGTAAGGCGTGTAAGGTGTATAAAATTTTGGCATTTTTAAAAATAGATCTACAATACTTGGGATATAATGGTTATAACACCCTGCGCCCAGGAAATATTTGCAGTTACTGTTATTCCTGGTGCTTATCTCATGCATATAGCCACTCAACTCGATTTCTGAAAGAGGGAGATCAATTTTCTTTAGGGGGGATGGTAACAGTAACTCCCTGTTTAACCGCAATTTTTCAGGTATTGGGCTGTAAAGATCATCGATTTTGTTAACACCTATTTCCAAGAGCATTTCTGAGAGATCGTTTTTTGTTATTGGAATGTATGAATTGCTGTCTTTCATGTGTAATTACCTCGCCACAGACCCGCCTGTCCCGATATAATCGGGACGGGCGGGTTTACGCTGATTACGCTGATTTTTTTCTTTATATTTAAACCTATGTGTGTTCATCTGCGTGTATATGCTCAATAATTTAAGGAAGGGCATGGGTGTCTTTTTTTGTTATGCCCTTCTTACAGGGCGCCTTACTATGTCATTTCAAAATTGGGTAATAGCAACTTAGCTTTAGAATCATATGATCCGTCTATATTATCTCCCGACATGTCGGGAAAACGACAACTAATCTTAAGTTATATTTAAGGGCATAAGCAAAAAAAGATACCCATGCCCTAAAAAAGCAGTAAATTTCTACAGGATTTTGAGCAATCACATCCATGTGAACCCGCCCGTCCCGATTATATCGGGACAGGCGGGTCTGCGGCTGAATAGTTGATTTCATGTTATTATTTCATCCTCCTCAACATAAAATCCACCGCTGTTGTTAAAGGATCCGGTATATTTGCGATATCAGGGCAGTAGGCGAGTTCTCCTTTAATCATATCTGTTAGGTGACTTTTTGTAGATAAATAGGAAGAGATGATGTCTATTCTATTTTTTACCGCGATTTTTTCTCCGAATACCTGGCCACCCAGGAGTTTCCCTTTTTTATCTGCAATGAGTTTTACGATCAACTCCTTATGTCCGGGATACCAATCTGCTTTATTTTGCCCTTTTATTTTTTGAATTACGAGTTCATGGCCTTCTTCCTTTGCTTGTTCCGATGTGATTCCCGTAGAACCTACAGCGTACTCGCCAAATATTGAGATAAAGGTGTTGAGTGTTCCGCTATAGATTGCCCTTCCTCCTGCAGCATTTATTCCCGCAACCCTTCCCTGTTTTAGTGCTGGCACTGCGAGCGCTGACCCGCATCTCTTTTTTGTCATAGCATTATAGGTTTCAACGCAGTCGCCTGCTGCATAAATCCCTTTTATATTTGTCATCATTCTATTGTTTGTTATGATACCGTTCTTGTTGTAAAAAATACCGAAACCTGTTATCCATTCTATGTTAGGAATAATACCACAGGCCAAAAGGATAAGATCTGTTTTATGTGCCTTTTCATCTATAATTATGCCTTCTACCTTATCTTTGCCTACTATCTCTTTCACCCTGGAATTTGTCAGCACGGTGATTCCTGTCAGCACGGTGATTCCGTTTCTTTCTAAGTATTCCTGAACGAGTCTTGCCATATCCTTATCTAACGCATTCGGAAACACCTGGCCCATCATTTCTGCAATTATAACCTCTATGCCCTGCTTTTTCATTGCCATTGCAAACTCGACTCCAATAGCGCCGGCCCCAATTACTGATACCTTGCTGTCCTGGCTGGCTACCTTGTGTAAACGGGAAACCTCTTCTAAAGTATACAGGGTATGAGCGTAGCTCCCTAAAAACCTTTCAATATTCTCTATTGGGGGAATTATCGGTCGTGCTCCTGTAGTAATGATAAGAGAGTCATACTGAAAGGCATTTTGACCTTCTTGGTTTTTTATTACTGCCTCTTTTCTGTCTGGATCTATTTTTACCTCTTCTGTGTTTAAATATAACTTAGTCCTTGGTCCTCTTGCCGGAAAATCATGTTTAAGTGATCCAAAATCCAGTCTTCCCTCAAACGCAAAGGGCATTCCACAAGGTGAATACATTTCGTATCCTCTTTTTTCTATAATGCTCACCTCTGCTCCTGGGTTTGTATGGTTCACTGCAGCGGCTGCCCCTGATGAGGCAGTGCCCATGCCTATAATAATAATTTTTTTCTCTTTCATATTTCCGTGCCGTG
>JAFDHR010000065.1 GCA_019308645.1 Deltaproteobacteria bacterium | reverse complement strand
CATGGACCCAGAGTTGCTGGCTGATGAACTCGAAGCCTGTAAAAAACGCGGAAAGCTACCTAAAGCAGTGGTGCCTACTGATCTTTACGGTTCATGTGCGGATCTAGATCGGATTATGGGAATTTGCAATTCATATGATATGCCAGTGGTGACGGATTCGGCGGAATCCTTAGGAGCAAGATATCTCACGCAAAGGCGCAAAGACGCTAATGTTAAAAACAGGAGGCAGGAGACGGGGCAAACTATCAAACTACTCGTTGGGTGTTTGCCGAAGCATTCTGAGAAAAGCGGATAATGTTATGATTTTAAAATTTTCGTAACTTCTTAATTTGAGCAAATGTTTGTCTCCAGTGACAAGAAAATTGGCTTCCGCCTTTAAGGCGCACTCCAAGATCCGATTGTCCGGGTCATCTGATAACACCTTTAGCCATGGTTCTGTTTTCAAGACTGCGGCCACATTGCTGATAGAAGTAATCAACTGCGCAATGTTTCGTTTTTCCCAATCGAATTTCCCCTCCAGTTTCCGGGCCAATTTTGCAAGGATTGCAACAGATGTGCAAAGCTCATAACCGCCGCCAATAGCATGAAGATAGGCTTTTTCGGCATTGCCACCAGGTATGACGAAGGCAGAAATGTATATGTTAGTGTCAAAAACGACCTTCAAAATCAGCGTCCTTCGAAAACAAGTTTTTCAACATCAGATTCTGTGAAAAGACCTCTTTTTTGGGCCAAAGACGCGCCGTATGTTTGAAGCTCTCGAAATTCTTCTTTCAGATACCGTCTCTTGTAAGTTAGAAACATCTCTCTGAAAAGCACGCTCCTGTTTTTTGCAAGCCTCTTTGCCAGCTTGTCATATTCCTCAGCCATGTCCCGTGGCATGGAGATGGTCATTGCTGCTCGTGTTTCCTTTGTTTTCATTGTAAGACCTCCATAATAGTATGACAAAATCATACATATTCTCAGGTGATGAGTCAAGCAAATTAGAGGAATAGGGGGTCAGGCTTTCCTTATTGTCGCTATTGGGGAAAACGGGAGACGGGAAAAACATCCTCACGCAAAGGCGCAAAGGCGCTAATGTTAAAAACAGGAGACGGGGGTCAGGAAAGGCAGGAAAAGGGATTATCGATAGAGATCCTGGGTCCATTTCCCATCCCAGAGCAGTTTTGTGAATTCTTGATAAGGCACAATATAAATACCTTCGTCGGTTTTTCTCATCCTTTTTTCAAGACAAACGATGATCAGCGATTTTACCTCAGGGAAATCTTTTTTAAAATTGACAAGTCCACGGATATCCCCGGAGGTGATCTTTGACTTGCCCTTTGCTTCAATGGCGACGGTACCCGGCCCCAGGACAAAATCGACTTCAATGCCGCTGGAAAGTCGCCAGTATGAAAGTTCATAGAATAATTCGCTGTATTTTGCGTGAACCGATAGTTCGTGAAAGAGCCAGTTTTCAAAAGCTTTGCCAAACAGTTCAGATCCGGGCTTAATGGCCCCACGCCTTGTTAGATGGTTGACCACGCCCAGATCTCGAAAATAGAATTTCGGCGCCTGAATCGTGCGGCGCTTGGGCCGTAATGTGAAGGCCGGCAGGAAGGCGCCCATCAAGGTATCGATCAGGATGCCATAATGATCCCGGACAGTGGAAACTGAGACCCCGGTTTCTCGTGCGATGTTGGACATGTTCAGAATTTCCGTGTCCCCGATGGCTGCCACCCTGAGAAAGTCAGAAAATATTGGAAGACGGCGCGTCAGGCCCTCTTCCAGAATTTCTTCCCGTAAGTAGTCATCCACATAGGCACGGAGCGCCAGGGCAGGGTTTTCGGCCCCATAATGATCCGGAAGCGGGCCGGTATTGACGAAATGCTCAATGGAAAAATCAGCGCTAAGTTCTTGTGCCACCAGACCGAAGAGTTCGTAGCGAATCGCGCGGCCGCCCAATAAGTTTGCATGCCCCCGTCTAACTTTTCTCGCACTGGAGCCGCACAATGCAAAAACGCGTTGCCATTCCTGAATCATGTAATGGATTTCATCTAAAAGTACAGGGACTTTCTGAATTTCATCAACCACAATCAATTGTTCATGTGAAAGCGCTGCCACTTCTTCCCTTAAGAGCGACGGCTCCTTTGCGTATCGCATGAGTTCATCGGTTTTAAGGAGATCAATTCGCAGGGCATCCGGGTAGCATGCCTTTAACAACGTTGTTTTACCGGTCTGGCGTGCCCCCCAGAGGAAAAAACTCTGCTTTGGTTTTTCAGGCAATCGAAGACTTCTTTTGTACATTTTTTAGCCTTCCAATAAAAAACATGTATATTGATGGTCGATATGCAAAATGACACGATTATTTGATGGTGTCAAGAAAAAAGGGGCTCACGAAAAGGCGCTAAAGTTAAAAGATGTCTCGAGACCTTTGAACAGTTGGCTATTTCCCCCGAGGCCGGGTTTATGACCGATTTTTTAGAAATCCGCATTCAAGAACGGAATAGGGGACGCTGGTACCTTCTGAACTTATGATCCGCAGATTACACGGATTTAAGAATGAAGAACAATCCACAGATTACGCAGATTTTCGCAGATAAAGAATGAAAGACCAAAGGACTTATAAGATTAGGGAAAAGAGATGGGATAACTGGATGAATAGCAAGACGGAGATCGGAGGACGGAAAACTGATGGATTTTAAACTTATCCATCTTGGCGGCGAAAAAACTGTGACCGGGTCTTGTCACTTGTTGCAGGCAAACGGCATTCATATCATGGTGGACTGTGGGCTTGCCCAGGGGAATGACGTTCTGCTTCCCATGAAATCGTGGCCTGTATCGCCGTCTGAGATTGATTACTTGTTTCTCACCCATGCACACATCGACCATATCGGCCGAGTGCCGGAGCTGATTGAGCGGGGGTTTTCAGGAGAGATTATCTGTTCTCATCCGACCAAGGCGCTTCTCTCACCAATGCTGGAAGATGCCATGGGTTTTTCAGACATGACTGAGCAGCAGGCGGCAAAGATTTTAAAAACCATTGATGACCTTTCTTGGGGGTTTGAGTACCGGGAGACTTTTTCCCTGAAAAAAGGGATTAAGTTCAGGCTTGGCTGTGCCGGGCATATTTTGGGATCCTGTTTTATCCGTTTTGAACTCCCTGATGGTTTTACCATTGTTTTTTCCGGGGATCTGGGGGCTAAGGATACGCCGATTCTCTGTGATCCCGATATCTCTGAACCATGCGATTTGCTGATTCTGGAGTCCACATACGGCGACAGGAATCACGAGGGACGAAAGAGCAGAATTGAAGTACTGAGAAAGATCCTTGACAGGGCTTTGGATGATGGTGGGAACGTTTACATTCCTGCATTTTCCCTGGGACGAACTCAGGAGCTGATATATGAGTTGGACAGGATCGGGACAAAGGTGCCTGTTTTTATTGATTCTCCACTGGGTCTTGAGATTACAGAGATTTATTCAAGTCTGTCCGAATACTGGGATAAGGAGGCAAAGGAGCTGAAGGCAAAAGGTGATCACCCTGTTGATTTCAGGAATCTTTATTCTGCGGAGAGGTTCAGGGACCATAAGAGGCTGCTGGAGATGGTCGAGCCCGCCATTGTTATTGCCGGCAGCGGCATGTGCACGGGTGGAAGGATTATCGATCATCTGAAGGCGGGGATTACTGACCGGAAAAATGATATTTTCTTTGTTGGTTATCAGGCAAAGGGCACGCCTGGAAGGGATATCCTCAAGTATTCAAAAAGGCCCGGGGGGTATGTGGTTTTGGATGGGGAAAGATTTGATATCAAGACAAGAGTTCATGCGTTGAGCGGGTATTCGGCTCATGCGGACCAGAAAGGGTTGATTGAGTGGGTTGAAGCTATGGGTGAAAAGCCCGGGGAGATTAAGCTGGTGCATGGGGAGCCGGGGGCGCAAAGGGCGCTTTATAGAGAATTGGGAAATTAGGGACAGCGCCCCTATTTTTAAAAACAGGAGACCGGAGGACGGGAAAAACATCCTCACGCAAAGGCGCAAAGGCGCTAATGTTAAAAACAGGAGACGGGGAGAAAAGAAAAAAATAAGATTATTGCTGAAAAGAGATTACGGAGATGGGCGAAAGTTTTATTCCTCGCAGTGTTTCGGCTCGATGTCAAGAATCAGGGTAATTGCCTTCTTTATCTGGTCCATCTCGTCATTTGAAATTTCCCCGATCTTTTCCGCAAACCTCTTGTGGCTAACGGCTCTCATTTGAAAACAGTCAACTACCGACTTTTTCTTAACACCACTCTTGGTGTCAGGTTTCAAAGAAACAAAAAACGGGTTTTCCTCCCAATACGAATTCCATGCAGTTACAGGGACAACAATTGCAAGTTTAAGATTCTTATTATGACCACCGTTCAAGATGACTACCGGCCGTTTCTTTTTGATCTCATCTCCAATAGTTGGATCAAGATTTACCCAATAGATTTCACCGGTTTTCAAAATCTTCTCCTTCTATCGAGTCAAAAAGGTTTTCATATGGCGCTTTTCCAATCATTTGCATGGCCGCTATCCTTTTTTGTTCCCGAAGTCTTTTGCGGTCTTGCTTCACCTTGGCATTGATGGCTTCTCGCATATACTCGCTCAGGCTTTTGTAGCGCAAATCCTTGTAGACCTTCTTGACGAATTCATAGTCTTTTGGGTCAACTTGGATCTTGGTTTGAATCAGCATATTACTCCTCCCATATTTTTCTTTATGGTGCCACAAACATGGTCTTATTGTCAAGACATGAAATGGGTCTATTATGTGGGGTTAGTTTTGCCATTCTTTGAGAAGATGGGGAGAAGGGAGGCAGGAAAAACATCCTCACGCAAAGGCGCAAAGGCGCTAATGTTAAAAACAGGAGACGGGAGTAAATCATAATGGGGGACGTTGCTAACTTGTGACTTTATTTAGATTGATGCCTCAGTTAAATAGCTTCCAGATTACACCCCAGTATGAGAGCGCCTACCTACCCTAGTGAAATACGCTGCGCTCTCACTATGGTGTCCCAGTTGAATCTGCTCTTGCATTCAACGGGGTAAAAATTTCACGGGGCAAGCAGGGCAAACAAAGAATGACTGAAAAAGAGATAAAATGATGGTTTGAGTTGAAAGAAGTGGAACAGCACTATGATTGATTTTTTGAGATAAGTGGTATATATTGATATATATTAATATCATGAGGAGGGAGTAGGCTATGGAATCAATAGCAAAAGTATTTCAAAACGGTCGATCGCAAGCGGTTCGTTTACCAAAAGCGTTTCGGTTTAAAGGAAATGAAGTGAAAATTAGCAAAAAGGGGGACATGGTAATCCTTGAACCGCTTGGAAGAAGCAGGTGGCCGGAGGGTTTCTGGGATGATTTCCCTGTGGATCCGGATTTCAAAACACCTGAGGCGTTGCCATCAAAGAACTTTAGTTTGGATTAAAAGAGGGGAATATGTACCTGCTCGATACAAATATCATCAGTTATTGGATGCGTGGTGATAAGAGAATAATCGGCCGGATTAAAAAACACGCTCCGGCAGATTTATACCTGTCAGCCATTACACTGGCTGAAATATTGTACGGAATAGAGAAGTCCCCGATAAAAAAGAAAGAAAGGCGATTGAAAATAAAAAAGATATTGTCGTTACTGGGCCTGTATTCTTTTGATGAGGCAGCGGCCGGGAAATATGCTGTTATACGGGCACAACTTGAAAGAGAGGGTATGGTGATCAGTGAAAGAGATACACAGATCGCATCTATTGCCATGGCAAACAAGCTAACAGTTGTTACTCATAATGCAAGAGAATTTGGTCGGATTGGCAAATTGAAAGTCGAGGATTGGGAAACTGAATGACAAAAACGCATTCAATATCGTTTATGCCATGGCCGATGAAACAAGCCGTCTGCTAACAAATTTCATGACATATCTGCGTAAATAATTCATGACTTTCAGACTCCTGACTCTTCCTAATTTAATCCAGGAGAAAAATAATGTTTAAAGACAAAACACTGTTTATCAGCGGTGGTAACGGTTCATTCGGCAACGCGGTAATTGAGAAATTCTTGAATACCGGCATAAAAGAAATTCGTATCTTCAGTCGTGATGAAAAGAAGCAGGATGATATGCGGATTGCCTATCGTAATGATAAACTGAAGTTTTATATTGGGAATGTTAGAGATTATGATAGTGTTCATTCCGCCATGTATGGGGTTGATTATGCGTTTCATGCCGCAGCCTTAAAACAGGTGCCATCCTGTGAATTTTTTCTGTTAGAAGCTGTTAGAACAAATATTTTGGGTACAGAGAATGTTCTGAATGCGGCTATCTCACAGGACGTTAAGAGGGTTTGGTTTTAAAGGTTTTTCCCGCATGAAAAAAAAGCAGGACAAGGGTCATTCCGAGCAGTTCAGACTGCTTATTGAGCGTTTGAAGTCCGGTGGTGAGCCGCTGATTTCCTACGGGGAGATTATAAATACGACCAGAGCGAGCTTTGCCGCTATTGAATCGCTGAGAGAGGGGCGTTGGGTGGAGGTAAAGTAATTTTGAATTCTTAATTTTTAGTTTTGAATTAGAACGAAAAGATATATCATGCGAAGGTGCAAAGGTGCTAAGATAAAAAGATAAAAATCCTTCGTGATCTCCGTTTTTATGCATTATTCGTTGAAAACGAACAGTATGGTGAGTTATTGTCAAAAGTGCTATAATGAAACTAAACTTTGAGTGGGATGAAGAAAAAGCCAAAACAAATTTAAAAAAACATAGAATCAGTTTTGAAGAAGCAATAACTGTTTTTCTCGATCCTTTATCAATGACCATGCCTGACCCTGATCATTCAGAGGATGAGGAACGGTATATTGATCTGGGAATATCTGACAAGGGGCGAGTGCTGGCAGTTATCTATACTGAACGTAGTTCGAATATTCGTATTATCAGTTGCCGTAAGGCAGCTTTCTCTGAACGGAAATTTTATGAAAAAGGTGGTGACTAAAATGACGCAAATAGAAGACAAAGACATGCGTGCCAAATATGATTTTACGAAAGGAGTGCGTGGCAAGCATTACAGAAACATGCAAGCGGGGTACTCAACTACTGTTCACAAGGCGGATGGCACGACTGTTGTTAAAAACGTGATGCCAAAAGAGGGCACGGTTGTTCTGGAACCAGACATTCAACCATATTTCCCAGATTCGGAGTCTGTAAACAGGGCTTTGCGTTGTTTGATTCCGCTTTTGGCCAAAGAGCATGGGGCAAAGCCTGAAAAGCGTTAAGCTTTGTGTTTTGGTTATACAAGAAGAGGAAAAAATAAATAAAAACCCTTCGTGATCTCCGTGTGCTTCGTGGTGCAAAATTATTCATGAATTTGACTCGCTTCTTTCATACAGTTAAATATCTAAAACCGGTTCAAATTTATGGTCGGATCTGGCATTACTTTTATCAGCCAAGGATTCCATCTTTAACCACTCCCTCTATCAAGCTTCCTGATAATACCTTTACTCCACCGATAAAAAAAAGAAAGGCGATTGAAAATAAAAAAGATATCGTCGTTACTGGGCCTGTATTCTTTTGGTGAGGCAGCGGCCGGGAAATATGCTGTTATACGGGCACAACTTGAAAGAGAAGGTATGGTGATCAGTGAAAGAGATACTCAGATCGCATCTATTGTCATGGCAAACAAGCTAACCGTTGTTACTCATAATGTAAAAGAATTTGTTCGGATTAGCAGATTGAAAGTCGAGGATTGGGCAGTTTACCATTTCTCTGAGGGGTCTCGACGCTATACACTTAGCTGTTGCCTCGTCGGAAGGAGCAACGCTTATTACGGCAGATGAAGGTCTTGCAAAATCAGCAGAATCACTTGCCGTAGAAAACATTCTTTTAAGTACAGATTGAAAAATCTCTGGAAGAATTCTTGGTTCTTGTAAGATGAATAAATATAAGCGTATTTTCTTTTCACCGTCCCACATGAGCGGTGAGGAGTTAAAGTTTATCCAAAAAGCCTTTGAGAGTAATTATATTGCTCCGTTAGGTCCAATGGTGGATGCTTTTGAGCGAGAATTTTCTAAAAAGGTAGGAATTGCTCGCGCAGTGGCTGAATCCAGCGGCACAGCTGATATGCCCCGGTGAAATACGCTCCGCTGTCGTAAACATGCCCCAGTTAAACAAAAAGATAGATAGGTTTAACCCCAGTACGATAGTACCTACGGCGCGCGCGGGTTAAAAATTTCGTGGGGTAAAGATGATTCGCTGCCCCTTTCCATTAAGCTGCTCTTTCTCGAATCCCTTTGATAATTAACATCCTTGCATAAGTGCTAGGTGGCAGCCCTTCTTCATCAGCAAGTTCCCGGAGTTTTTTCAAAATGTTGGGGTCCAGACGCAAAGATATGGCTTGTTTTTTGGGACGAACAAAAACTACGTCTTTGGCCACTTCAAAATTATCGAGATAATCTGTTGAGTTGTGGGAATCCCAAAACCCTCTTTCTTCTTTTAAGTTCTTAAATTTGGGCACTCTCATTTTCTTCTCCTCTTATAAAACTGATTTTCCTTTTTGTTCATATCCCTGGCTGTAATAATTTTTGTCTTTCGATACTTGAAAGCCCAGACGACTAATAGAAACCGACCTCCATCGGTTTTCCCATAAGCAAGGTATTTGCCTTCTTTCCCACGCATTATAAGTGGTGAGCTCATATCATTGAAGAGTACCTCCTCCACTTCTCCAGGTGAAACCGAGTGGTTGGAGATATGATCAACAGTTTCTTGATCCCATGAGATTATCTCTATTTTCATTATACCATTTTGATTAAGAATGTATTTCATACTTAACCATATCAAATCAGTTGTCAAGGAAAAAGACGGGAGGCAGGCTTGCGACTATTGAATTGAATGATATGGTGAATAAGAGGATTTTGGAAAAATTTGGAACTACCGGAAGGGGCATATATTATTCTTTGAGGAAGACGCAAAAGACGCAGCAAAGAAGTAAAAGCACTTCACAGAAAAAACAAATCCGCAGACCCGCCTGCCATAGCTTGGAGAAACATTGATAAAGATCCTATTGCATTATCACTACACTAATCACCCTGTTCGAACTTCAATATGGGATTGAAAAAAGCCAA
Organism: Deltaproteobacteria bacterium; assembly: GCA_019308645.1. The sequence goes on along the minus strand of JAFDHR010000065.1, from coordinate 158 downwards.
TACCGGCAACGTTCCGAGAATGCCCTTGCCAAATTTCTTCTGCTGTTGAACCTTATTAACCTGGGTCGTTCCTCTGCTATAGAAGCCGCAACTATTCGCGCGCAACTTGAAAAGAAAGGAATGCCGATTGGTCCTTATGATCTTCTCATAGCAGGGTT
>JAFDHR010000064.1 GCA_019308645.1 Deltaproteobacteria bacterium | reverse complement strand
AATGTAAATGCCTTGCCTGTAATAACAGAAAATAGCAGGTTCCGCTGGAATTAATTGGTCTAATCAAATAGCCCTAAAAAATCGCTGATAAATCGGGATTCAAGGTTCACGGTTGACATCCATGGAATACAACATGGCTTGCGGCAAGAATCGGATGAAGTCCTCATTTATCTTCAAATCGAAACCAAATGCTTTAGATTGATGATTTGACAGTATTTTATCTCTTTAACCGTGAACCCCGCCTGTCCCGATACAATCGGGGCGGGCAGGCGTGAACCTGGAACTTTGAACCTGAGTTACATTTCTTTAATATATCATGTGGAGGTATCTAGATATGAAGCCAGTACGCTATGACTCGGAAGAAATACAGAGATACTTAAGAGAGGGGTATTGGGATAAAACCATTCTCCCTGATTATTGGGATAGAAACGCCAGAAAATGGCCTGATAAGGAGGCCGTGGTAGATTCAACAGGGAGTAGACTAACCTGGGCAGAGGCCAAGCAGAAAATAGACAGGATTGCTTTTGCCCTGATCAAAGATATCAAGTTGAATAGGGATGACAGTTTGATGATACAGTTACCTAACTGTATTGAGCAAGTTCTGGTGCGTCTTGCCTGCGAAAGGGCAGGGGTTTTATCTATTCCAGAAATGACAACCTTTCGCCAGAACGAGTTGACAGAAATTGCCGGACGGACAGGAGCGATAGGTATTGTTATCCCTAAACAGTATCGAAACTTTGACTACTACCAGATGGCAAAAGAACTCCAGACCGATTTGCCATATCTGAATCATATTATTCTTGTTGGCGAAGATATTCCTCAGGACTGTATCTCTTTGCAAGACCTAATGGAGCATCCATACGAGCAGGAATATGATCCCATTGAGCTGCTTGCCAGAAAATTAGATGCCATAGAAGAGGTAGGGTTTGTGGTTACTACTACTGGCACAACAGGCCTCCCCAAGCTCATTGAACACAGGATCGCCGCCCGTGAAATCTGGACCGCAAAGGCTCACGTAAGGAATTGGCAACTTGGTCCTGATGATTGTGTCCTTGCCATTGCCCCGCTTGCAGGTGCACCAGGAGGTACGCCTGCCTATGTCACCGCTCCGGTAGGCGGAGCAAAGATTGCATTGGAGTATCTGTATCGTGGAGAGGAAACCCTGAAATTTATGGAGCAGGAGAGGGTTACGGTTATTGCTATTGTGCCAACGCAGTTAGCAAGACTGCTGGAATTACCGCTGGACAGGTATGACCTGTCTTCCATGCGCTTTATAAAAACTGCCGGCGGCTATCTTCCACCGCCCCTGGCCAAGGAGGCTGAGGAAAGGTTTGGTTGTCCAATACTTGGGACTTACGGTACCCAGGATACCGGATCAATATCCGGTGTGCCGATCACTGCCTCTAAGGATCAACGATTCACTACAGTTGGCAGATTGCATCCGGGAATCGAGATAAAGATATTGGACGATTCGGGGAATCCGGTGAAGCAGGGAGAGGTGGGGACCCTTTGGTTTAAAGGCCCGGGCAATTCGATCGGCTACTACAAGGATATTGAGAAGACCATGACTGAGGCCTTCGATGAAAACGGCTTTGCAACACCCGGCGATCTGGTTACCCTTATGGATGACGGCTATCTGAAAATAATGGGAAGGAAAAAGAATATCATCATCCGTGGTGGACAGAACATCTATCCCAAAGAGATTGAAGATTACCTCCTGGCATACGGGAAGGTGACAAACGCAGCTGTGGTGCCTATGCCTGATCCTGATATGGGTGAACGGGCATGCGCCTTCGTCACTCTTAAAGAGGGAGAGCAATTTACCTTTGAGGAGATGGTTGAATATCTGAAGAGTAAGAAAATTGCTATGTTTAAACTTCCTGAAAGGTTGGAGGTCTTAGATGCCCTTCCCCTTGTGGGTGAAAGCGGCAAGATAGATAACAAGGCAATGGTAAAAATAATTACGGATAAACTCAAGGAAGAAGGCAAGATATAGTTATAATGATTGCGAAAACAATACTTATCCTTGTAATGGCAGAGGAAAAGTGGGAGGAAGCTGATTTCTTGCGCCAACAGATAGAATCGCACGGACAAAAAGCAAAGATTCTGGATATGGGTTTGTTAGGTGAGGCTATGGGGAGGTGTGATATTATCCGTGAAGAGGTTATTCTGGCCAGCGGGCGAAGCCCTGACGAGGTAGCACTCATATCTGACAGGGGGAAACGAATTCCGGTAATGGTGGATGGGGCCAGGCAAAAAGTCAGGGAATTGTTTTCTAATGGTGTATTGAGTGGGGTAATAAGTGTAGGTGGTACTACGGGCACTCGGATGGCAACAAGTATTATGAAGTCACTCCCCTTTGGAATCCCAAAAATTGCTGTCTCCAGTACAGCGGCGCTTCCCGGGCTTGCTTCACATTATATAGGCACGGCAGACATAACTCTGATGCACTCTGTGGTGGAGATCGCCGGGCTCAATACCATGATGAAAAATGTGCTGGCCAGGGCTGCCGGTGCCATTTGTGGAATGGCAGAAGGTTCGTCTCGTATTCCAGTATCTTTTCCCTCTGAAGGTGAAAAACATATAATAGCAATGACACATTTTGGGCCCTGTGAGGAGTGTGCAGTAAATATCAGAAAAAAGCTTGAGCAGAAGGGATATCAGGTCATTGGTTTTTCCGCCGCTGGTATAGGTGACAGGGCTATGGAGGAAATAATAGAACGCCAGGACATTTTTAGCGCTGTAATTGATCTTGCTCCAGGCGGGGTAGGCGAAGAGCTCCTCGGTTTCAGCCGGTCAGCAGGTCTCACACGGCTCGAAGCGGCCGGCAAAAAGGGGATACCGCAGGTTATTGCACCGTGTGGATTAAATTTCGGCTCTCCTCTCAAGCGCAAGTATAAGCCGGAGTATGCCTCTCGGAAAAAATATGACTATGATGCTGTCCGCACATTCTTGAGATTATCTCACGAAGAGCTGATAAAGGTGGCGGATACCATGGGAGAAAAATTGAACCGGGCTCACGGTCCGGTTAAGGTGGTTATTCCTTTAGGCGGGTGGTCATCGGTGGATAAGAGAGGGACCTACTTTTACGATGGTGAAGCAGACACGGTATTTGTCACTCAACTTAAAAAACATTTGAGGCGTGATATTGAGGTGAGAGAAGTTGACGCTGACCTGGAAACCCCTGAATTTGCAGGTGCAGTTGTCGGCGCATTAATCGAAATTCTTTCTGTGTAGTTACTAATGGATAAAGCAATTGAGCATAGCATCAAGGATATCGTAAAACCTTTGCTTGAAAAAGGTAGGAACGGTGACTGGGGGCATACCCTGCGGGTCGTTGAATATGGAAAGTATCTTTTACAGCACGAAGAAGGGGATGAAGAGATTGTGACTCCAAGCCTGTATCTGCATGATATCGGGTGGAGCAGTGTCAATTTTGATGATTTCAGGCACGCCTCTCCCGAAAGTAAAAGGAAGACCCTGAGTCTTTCTCTGCATATGAAATATGGAGCAGTCCTCGCAAGGGAGATCTTGAAGGATTTAGGATATGATCCACGAAAGACCAATACTATCATTACTATCATTGCAATTCATGACGAGCCTGATAAGGTCTTTGCCATGGAAAACCCCTCGGCAACCCTGGTAGTAGAGTCAGACCGCATGGACCGGTACGGACCGGAAAGTATTAAAAGATTTACAACCATGTTTGGGGAGAGCTATTTAAAGGGGGATCAGTGGAAACAGGCAGCTACCCATCTGCGTGATGGGCTTGAGCTCTGGTTTAGGACCAAGCCGGGAAAGGCATTAGCCGAAAAACTTGCCCGGGATACGAGACTGTTAATTTAGCCCTCATTGAGGAACTTTTTGTAGAAACAAATGGTGACCAGGGAGTTTAAAATCAAAACAAATGAAGGCGCGTACGACCTGGAGGCCGTTGTCAGGTTGATAGGGCAGGATCTGTTAGTGGCCATATGGGGTGGCGAAAAACCGCATATCGGTGCGGTTGCCGTAGCACAGCCGCGTCCGAGTCTCAAAGACCCGGAAATCACAAGTGCCACGGCTTCTGTCATTTGTCTGCCGGGTCACAAGGAAGATGAACTGGCCAAGGCCGTTTCAGAAATCCTTGCAGCAGCCTTGAACACACCAGTCGTTGTTACGGCCGGCATCCACTGGGACAATATTAGCAAAAATGGTATTCAGAAGGTCATAGAGAACAGCAAAATCCTTGTGGACCTGATTCTGGAGAGGATTGCATCTTTACATCTGTAAGCTTTAAGAGGACTTTTTGACGCAGATAAATACTGACTAACTCGTAAAAAGTCTAAGCAACTTGTCATTTCGAGTGAAACGAGAAATCTTCACGCTGTACCATCTTGTAAATACAAGATTTCTCCCTGCGGTCGAAATGACAAATTCCCTGAGTTTGACTTTTTACGAAACCATCAATATTGATTTCAAAGATTCCAAAAATCCAAGCCCCTAAAGAGGAGACCTTATGTCAAAAAGAATACTGATTGGCATTACAGGTGCCAGTGGTGTAATCTATGGCATCGAGATGGTAAAAGAACTCACTAAAAAAAAGGATCTCGAGACCCATCTTATTATTTCAAACTCGGGTAAAAAAAATATTACCCTTGAAACAGATTATTCAGTAAGAGATGTAGAATCCATGGCCGACAAGGTTTATCATAATGACGATTTAGCGGCCCCTCCTGCAAGTGGATCTTTTGTGACGTGCGGTATGATAGTTGCCCCTTGCACCATAAAGACATTGTCTGGCATAGCCAATTCCTATTCAGAGAATCTATTGGTGAGGGCAGCGGATGTTACCTTAAAAGAGAAAAGAAAACTGGTTTTGCTGGTTCGGGAGACACCGCTTCACAAAGGGCACCTTAACCTTATGACGAGGGCCGCTGATATGGGAGCCCATATACTGCCACCAATACCCTCCTTTTATCACCACCCCAAGACCATTGAAGACATCATTCACCAAACCATCGGTAAGGTCTTTGATTATTTTGGAATTGAGCACAATCTGTTCACACGGTGGGGAGGAAGAAATAATTGAAGTTTAACCAACAAAAACTGCTATTTACTCAGGGTTTGTTTTGAAAAACATCACATCCTTGACACACAAATAGTGCTTGCCTATACTCCCAACATTTAAAACGAGTCTCCTATTATTTTTTATTGAGGTAAAGATGGGTAAAAGAATCTGGATGCTTCTTCCGCTAAGCCTGTTGTTTTTCCTTTCCCAGTTCTATCGGGCTACATCTGCTGTGATAGCATCTGAACTTATGCGAGATCTCAGTCTCACTGCCGAGGATCTGGGATTTTTAAGCTCGGTCTTTTTCTATGCATTTGCCATCATCCAGATTCCTATGGGAGCGTCCATGGATATTTTTGGGGCGAAAAGGCTGATCCTTTCCCTTTCTTCTGTGGGTATAGTTGGCGCGATAATTTTTGCCCTGGCAAATTCATTTCCTGTGGCCCTGATAGGGAGGGCATTGATGGGGGTGGGTATGGCCTGTGCCTTAATGGGGCCCTATAAACTTATCTCCATCTGGTTTCCACCTCGTGCCTTTGCCACCACCTCCGGTCTTATTCTATCCATTGGGACTTTGGGAGGTATTGTGGCTACCGCTCCTCTTGCATTTGCAGTAAATTGGATTGGCTGGAGAAAGGCCTTTCTTTTGATAGCCCTTATTCACCTTTTTATCACCTTCTGGATCTATATGGCAGTAAAGGATTCCCCAGATGAATACCACAAAGCGAATAAATTGGATTTACACAAGAAAGGCTGGTTAAAAGAGTCGACGAATGGGATTTTGTCAGTTCTCAGACTTCCATCTTTTTGGCTTATTGCCTTAGCCGCCTTTGTTAGGTACGGTACCTATATCTCGATAGCCGGCCTATGGGCCGGGCCGTATCTGGAACACGTTTATCATATTCCGCTCATTGAGAGGGGGAAAATATTGATGTTATTTCCTGTAGGATTTCTTTTGGGTGGCCCTATCTTGGGTTTTCTCTCAGATCGAGTGTTCAGGAATAGAAAGTCTGTGGCGCTGCTTGCAATGGGTTTCTATACTATTTTTTTCTTTCCCTTGACCAGTTTTTTCCACGCACCTTCTCTTATCATGATAGCAGGAATTTTCTTTTTCATTGGGTTTCTAACATCATGTGGTAATGTAATGTATGCCAATATCAAGGAGTTGCTCCCGGGTTCTATTAGCGGGACTGCAATGAGTGCAGTAAACTTCTTCACCATGGCAGGTGCAGGCGTTTTTCAGCATGTGATGGGGATTAGTATCGATAAATTTTCTCTCCCCCAGGGGCAATTACCGCCTGAGGCCTTTTCTTTTGCCTTTGGTCTCTGCTTTGTTACCGCTGCCCTGGGTACAGTGGCATATCTCTTTGTGAAGGAAGTGCATTCATGATAAACATTTTCTGGCCAAAAAAGGAAGACAGTGGCAAGTACTGTGATTGCCCTTTACCCTATATTTATATTATAATGCAAATGACATGGAAATTATCATGAAAAGACAAGAATGGAAAAATGTACTTCTAATCCTTATTCTCTTAAGTCTTCCCATTTTATTTTCATGTGCAAAAAAGAGTGGCCTTGAGGAGATAAAGGAATCTGGAAAGATAACAGTTATCACGAGGAATAATGCCCACTGCTATTATACCTACCGCGACAAACCCATGGGCTTTGAATACGATTTAGCCAAGGCCTTTAGTGATTATTTGGGTGTATCATTAACCGTTGTCACATCCCACTGGGAAAAGCTTTTCGATGCACTCAACGATGGAGGGGGTGACTTTATCGCAGCCAGCTTGACCATCATGCCATCACGAGAGAAACTAATAGATTTTTCTGACGAATATCTTGCCATCCAACAACAGGCTATCATTCAGATGAGTAATAATAAAATCCAAAAACTTGAAGATCTAAAAGGAAAAACCATACATGTTCGCCGTGGCACATCCTATGAGGAGCGATTGAATGAGCTTAAAAATGAGGGCTTAGATATCACTATCCAGCTGCATGAAGACACACCCACTGAAGAGCTTATCAGGATGGTGGCTGAAAAGGAGATAGAGGTCACTATAGCTGATTCCAATGTCGCCTTCTTAAATCGCCGATACTATCCCGATGTCAAGATTGCCTTTCCCATAGAAGTGCAACAATCTCTGGCATGGGCTGTAAAGAGGGGAGAAGCAGGACTACAGAGAGCAATAAATGAATTTTTTAAAAAGATAAAAGAGGACGGAACCTTTGCGAAGATCTACAAAAAGTACTATTCAAATGTTGAAATTTTCGATTATGTGGATCTCAAAAAATACCACCGAAGGCTTAAGACGAGACTTCCGAAATATAAAGAGATCATAAAAGGGGCTGCTCAAAAACATGGTTTTGACTGGAGATTGATTGCTGCTATGGTCTATCAGGAGTCCCATTTTAATCCAAGGGCAAGGAGTTTTACGGGTGTGAGAGGATTGATGCAGCTTACCCTGGATACGGCTAAGGATATGGGCATTGAAAATCGTGTCGATCCAAAACAGAGTATCATAGGAGGCGTCAAATACCTTAAAAAGCTTTATAAGAGGCATGATAATGCAAAGGATCCGGATAGGGTGCTCATTACCCTTGCCAGTTATAACGTGGGCTATGGACACATCTTAGATGCTCAGAAGATTGCAAAAGAAAACAATCTCGATCCCAATAGCTGGGTCTCTTTGCAGGAGATTTTGCCTATGCTTCGCTACCGTAAATATTATAAAAAAACTAAAAATGGTTACTGTAGGGGCACAGAGCCGGTTCGCTATGTTAACAGAATAATGACCTATTACGAAATATTAAAAAGGGAGGCTATCTCCTAAGGATAAAATTTTTTATTGCATTCCAGATGAGCTAATGATAGAAATCGAAGGATAAAATATCATAACTAAAACCTTTTCTATTAGAAAGATATTACCATGACCAATAATGTTTCAACGTCATTGCCAGGTACTGCTTCTGAAACATCACAGAATCTAGTGAGGGAGATTATCTATCAAATCCGAAGGCTCATGCAAGCGGGAGAGCTCTTCACCAAGGAACTGAACAAAACCTATCAGGTGAGTGCACCGCAACTCCACTGCCTCTTGGCTCTTCACGAGAATGGTCCTTTGCCTCCCTCGCAGATTGCCAGGCGCATAATGGTGAAATCCAGCACGGTAACCGGTATTATTGATCGTTTGGAACAAAAAGGTCTTGTTTATAGAATAAGAAATTCCCCAGACCGCCGTGTTATCACTATTCAATTGACAGAGGCTGGCAAAGAACTTGCCCAAAATGCGCCTCCTCCCATACAGCATAAAATTGTGGACGGGCTTAAAAAACTCCCTGAAGGAGAGATAAAACAGATCATTCTTAGCCTCTCCAAACTCACCCATATGCTGGATGTTCAGGACCTGGAAGTAGAATAGTTTTTTTATATGCATTTCCACAACTCTCTTTTTTTTCTATGCACACAAATTTCATTAGCATAATGCCTATTCCTGTGTGCTGATTTATGTTTCGGCCGATGATTTTTTTACTCTTGACAAGATATGTGATTCAGTATATTTCTAATTATAATTATTTGAGTTAATATAATATCAACTTAATCGTTTTTAATAGAAATAAATATACCCAATATTTTTCTTGCTCCACATTAAGTTAGCCAGCAAATCGGGTTAATAAAACCACACCCGTAGAAAGTGAGACTTCTACCTTTGTATTCCGGAAGTCTCAAAACCTTCCCGATAGGTACATTAGCTTTCGGGAATCCATAAACCATAAAACAGAAAAGGAGATAAACTATGGACAAAACACAGAACTATTTAATTAGGGTAGCAGTAATTGTTCTTGGAATTTGCTTTCTTCTCTTACCCTTTGGCTCTTATGCTACTGCTGCATCAAAGAAGCCCATTGTCTTCGGTGACAATAGCTGGGATAGCGTTCAGGTTCATAACCGCATAGCCGGGTTTATTATCAAACATGGTTATGGGTATTCAGTAGATTATATAGCTGTCAACACAGCTCCCCTGATGTTGGGTTTGTCTAAGGGTGATATAGATGTGTACATGGAATCCTGGACCCAAAATATGCAGGAAACCTATGACAAGATGATCAATGATGGCACCATGTTGGATCTGGGTCCTAACTTTCCAGACAGCTGGCAGGGATGGCTGGTTCCCACATATATGATCAAAGGAGATTCCGCACGCGGAATCAAGGCTACGGCGCCTGATTTGAAGTCC
>JAFDHR010000063.1 GCA_019308645.1 Deltaproteobacteria bacterium | reverse complement strand
TTGTCATTCTTTTGCGATCACGGCCTGATTCCAGGGATAGGCTCTTTTTATAATGCCAGCAGGCCTTGGACCATGCCATCTCCCAATCCGGTTTGGAGGGAGGTATGGTCTTAGAGCGCATGATCCAGTAATGTCCCATCATTCTATGCACGTAAGGATTATGATACCCGGCAAAATAGGCCGCCCTATCCATGGATAGATCAGCCGCAGGGAGCCATTTCTCATGATAATCCGGATCTTGCCACAGAAAGGTATGCTCCCACCCCAGGCGCAGGTGATATTCTGCCTTAAGTGGATTCAACTGCACGGCCTCCTCAAGGGCTCGGATGATATCCATCTGACGCTTGCGTTGATCTTTGTCGTCTGTCTCTAGATTTCCTATTTGCGCATTCCGAACCCTCATTAATTCACAGGCAAGCTTATACCAATACTGAGCGTTCCATTTATCCCTATCAATAGCCTTTGTAATCTCTTTCAGGGCTGGGTGTGGGTCTCTGTTAAGGGTTGAATTTGTGACAGTATTGCAGTTGACTTCGGCCATAAAATGCCTGATAGTCCAAAACCCCGTCCAGATAATAAGGCCAAGAACCAGTAACAAAACAAAAACCCCTTTATATTTCAAGGGCATGATATGATAATGATTATGTACTGTATCTCTCCCATGGCGTCTTTCCAGGTGAAGAGCGCTATACCCAATGGCCATGATAGCGGCAAGCATCAGACAGTTGGCAGGGATGTGAAGATTAAAATCAGAATAAGAGTGAATTGTTAGTGCAGTAATGGCAGCTAACGGAACAATCCCAACACAGATAGCAAATGGGTCAGACCTTTTTCTCCAAAATCTTATTGTGCAATAAACATAATAAGTCATCCCGGCCAATAAAAGACAAAACCCTGTGATTCCTGCTTCAGCCAGAAATTGCGCCCAGTCATTGTGCGCATGCCGAAGGAATCTTTTTGTATCCTCAACGGCCTGATATCTGGGGTAGGCATACTGGAAATTACCAACGCCAACACCGGTTATTCGATAGTTTTCAAACATATCGATGGTTTTTCGGGTATATCTACTTCTTGCCTCAAGGCTTTCATCAAAATAGTTAAACCGTCCGATCGGGTAGTCAACTCCAATATGAAGGGCATAGACCGAGATGATAACAAACAGAAAAAGTACGATAAATCCCTTGCGCCGATGAGCCTTCCTGAAGATAAAAAACAAGCCCATACACAACATTGCGCCGGCACCAGAGAGCATCCCTCCTCTGGATGCGGAAAAAATAAGCCCGATACCCATCACAACACCAAGAAAGACAAGTAACGTTCTCTTATTGAATCGCTGTTCTCCTGATAGGTATCGTGAAATCCTGGCCCTGAGGCTGATCTTATGGGCCGATATGGGGTCTCGTCTTTTCCTTCTTCCTTCAAGAGCGGCTGCATACCCGGCTGCCAATACCAGGCACATCTCCATTAATCCCGCAAAGTGATTTCGGTTGATATAGGTTCCGGTTATGGCCCGTGGGTCGCCTATATTTTTGAACCACCAGATATGATTAGATCCTGAATAGGTCTGTGTAAGGCCATAGAGAACCTCAAAGCAACCTGTGATCAATATTACAAAAATTGCAAGCTCGATTCGCTTCCGTGAATTCAGTGTCTGGGTTAAGCCGATAAAAAAGAGGCCATACACAATCCACCTGATGAGAGAGCCACGCACAGGGTAATAATATGGCGAAAGAGAAAACCAGTGTCTGAGAGTGCTTTCTAATGTCAGGGCGCCTGAGGCCGATAATGATTTCTTTTCAACAACGAAGGCCTCAGGTGATAACACCTTTACAAGAAATTCAGGTAATGGAATAATTTGAAAAATAAGAAAGGCTAAAAGGATTATAAAGGCAAAATTAAGGTTAGTGCGTGGGAATTGAACCTTGTACCCCTTGGTCTTATGGTCTTTTTGTATATTCTTTATCACCAATAAAACCATGCCCGTCAAAACCCCTAAGGCCATCAGTGCATACGCGTAAGTATGTACAGCCCCAAAAAGGAGCGGACTGAGAATAAGCGTAACCAGATAGATCTTGAAAGCGCTCTTATCCAAATCCAAGCTCGGCTAAAAAGTATATCGAATATATAGCTGATTCTTGTGTGAACCTTGAATCTAATTAAGTGTAAACCGAATGGGTATCTTTACCCACATCTCAAGCAACTCATCCCCCCCCTTTGCAGGATAAAAAAGCCAATCTCTGACCCCCTTTATAGCAGCTCTATCTAAAATTTCATAGCCACTTGATCTAACTAACTGAACAGAGGCGGCCTTGCCATCCTTGCTTACCAAAACCTCTAAGAGCACCGTCCCCTGATATCCCCTTTTCCTTGCCAGTAAAGGGTATGGTGGAGACATGTTGCGCTTGTAAATAGGGTTGGCATAGGTAATAGGAAGAGCAGCAAGTGAACTAGATATGTCCTCTTTCTTCACCTTGTGAGGCATATCTTTAATGTTTGGTGAGGCTTGTGGTATATCTACCATATCAGGCACAAAAGCGTCTTCCTCAAAAAAATCATCTTCTTTTTTTTTGATTGCAGGAAAATCTGCGGGTGAAAGACCAGCAAGTGTTTCGTTCTTTTCTGGTAGTTTCTCTTCAATTACTGGTCTCTCAAATTGAACCATTTTTTTCCTCGCTACTTTTGGCTCAGCTCTCTGTTTCGATTTTATCTTTTCTGTTATCCTTTTTTTTACAATGGGCTTTTTAAGAGCTGTGGATGGATTCTTAATTAGAGGTATTTTTTTTACAGGTCTTGGTACAACTATATTCATGGTCAGGGTCTTCGGTGGAACCCTGGCATATATGGGATTCTTATATGCACTTAACTCCACTAATGCTACAACTGAATGTATAATTAATGCACATAAGAAAGCAAAAATGAGCGATCGACTCAAGGCTGGCTCTCCTTCGTGGTCTGCAAAGAAATCCTGTTTATATCGGCCTTTCTTATCTGATCCAACACCTTGACTAACAACTGGCATGAAACCTTTCTATCGGCAAAAAGGAGAATCCCTGGGCTCTCCTGCCCTTTTGCTCTATGTTCTAATAGCCGGGCAAGACCTTTTAAGGGTGTCCGATCATTATCCACCAATATTTCACCGCTATCCTTAATGGTTACAGACAATACTAACTCTTTTTCTATCCTTGAAGATGAAGAAGTGGGTAAATTGATAGATATGCCCCTATGGATAGCCATGGAAAGCATAGCATAGATAAAAAAAACAAGCAGAAGAAAAACGATATCGATCAAAGGGAGAATCTCAATCCTTGCTCTTCTCTGCGCCCCAAGATTAACCTTCATGGGATATTCCTTCCTTTTCTGTGGTATTGTTTGCCTGATTAAGCTTCTCGTAAACTATTTCCAAGCTTGTAGCGTATTTTTCTATGGTTGTTGCTGCCTTTTCAACCCTGGAATTAAAATAGTTGAAAGGGAAGAGTGAAAGAATAGCTATTCCTAATCCTGAGGCAGTTGTTATAAGGGCCTGAGCGATCCCAGCCGTTACTGCCTGGGGCTCCTCTATTCCTGCACTTCCCAGTATTTCAAAGGAAAGAATAATTCCAATTACCGTGCCAAAAATACCCAACAAAGGAGAAACAGTGATTATTGTATCAAGTATGGGAAGATACTGTCTCATTCTGTCTAATTCATCCGAGGCAGCTGTCTCCATTGCCTTTGCTATACTAAACTCCCTATGGAGGATGCCTGCTACCAGGATCCTTACAGTAAAATCCTTTGAATCGCCAATTCTTGCCCTTACCCTTTCCCAATTGCCCTTTTCAGCTAAAGACAAAACTTCATTAACCAGGGCCTGGTCTCTCCTATAATCCTCACCTATCCAGAATATCGTTCGCTCAATTATCACTGTCAGGGCTATTATTGAGCAAACCAAAAGGGGATACATTATAGGCCCCCCCTTAATGAATAAATTGATCATGCTGTCTCCTTTTTGCTCTCTTTTCTTTTTGAAAGAATGGTAACCCTGGGGGTTTTACTAATCGGGTTTTCGTCAACAAGCACCGGGCACTGATATACCATACTTATATTATCAGCAGTTATCACCTCAGCAGGTTCGCCTATTTTATAAACACCTCCTTTATTCAAAAGGAGCATTCTATGACAATATTGTGCAGCCAGACTGATATCGTGAGAAATAATGATCACGCTGAGTCCTTGTGTCAGGGTCAAATATGAAATAAGTTCAAATATCTCTACCTTGTGCCGTATATCAAGGAAAGATGTTGGTTCATCCAACAAGATTATCTGCGCCCTCTGAGTTAATGCCCTGGCAATCAGTACACGCTGTTTCTCTCCCCCTGACAGTTCATGAATAGAGCGTGTTGCCAGATTAAGGGTGCCAGTGAGCCTCATAGATTGATTCGCTATTTCCAGATCTTCCTTTCCCTCAAAAGGAAAGAGTCCTAAATGAGAAAACCGACCCATAAGCACCACCTCGGAGACCAAAAAAGAAAACCTAAAGGTTTCCTCATGGGGTACCATGGCAATATGTCTTGCGATATCACCTCTCCTATACCTGGATATAGGTTTATTAAAAAGCAGGATCTCTCCCTTCTGTATCTTTAGGAGGCCATCCATAATCTTTAACAAAGTACTTTTGCCTGAGCCGTTTGGACCTATCATCCCTACAATCTCACCCTTTTTAAGCTCAAAATCTATCCCTTCAAGGCACCACTGGCTATCATACTTAAAAGAGACATCTCTAAGGATCAGCTCTGAGTCCATTGGCTCCCTCGTGACTTTAAAAGATATATAAAGAAAGGTGCCCCTAAAAAGGCGGTTATTACTCCTACAGGTAATTCACTGGGAGATATGATTGTGCGTGCCAATGTATCTGCTGCTATCAAAAAAACAGCACCCCCAAGGGAAGAGGCTGGTATCAATAGCCTGTGATCAGGGCCAAGAATCATCCTCATCAGGTGTGGCACAATCAGACCAACAAAGCCTATTATTCCAGAAAAAGCTACAACTATACCAGTGATTAAGGATATTCCAAGGAATGCTATCCACTTTAACAATTCTACCTCGACACCCATCTGAAGGGCAGACTCCTCCCCTCCTACTATAAGGTTAAGGTGACGAGAAAAGATATAAATTATACCTGAGACGATGAGGATAAATGGAAGGCTGATTGATAACTGAATGTATTTGCTTTGTGAAAGATCACCGTACAGCCAGAAAAGCATGGAATGAAGCCTGCTATCACTGGTAGTGGTAATAAAAAACATTATCACAGCGGTAAAAAAGGCATTAATGATTACCCCGGTCAGAAGTAAGGTCGATGATTCTAACCCTCCATGACGGCTGCTTATGCCCATCACCAGTAATATAGTAAACAATGCACCCACGAAAGAGAGAAGAGGTACGCCAAAGGTAAATCCACAACCAAAAAAAATCCCTATAATGGCTCCAACTGCGGCTCCACTTGAGACACCAAGTATAAAAGGCTCTGCGAGAGGGTTCCTCAGGAGGGCCTGGAATACAACGCCCCCAAGAGAGAGTGTAAATCCAACCAGGCCAGCTAATAAGATTCTGGGCAACCGTATCTTGAAGAGAATCATCCATGCCATTTGATCAATTGATTTATAGCCAATCAACCAAGAAAGAATATCTTTCAAAGAAATCTTTGCAGGGCCCACACTTAAAGAAACGAAGGCTATAATGACGAGCATCCCTATTAATATAAGCCCTGTGTATACTACCTTTAAAGGCGTTATCCCCTGCCTTTCCCGCTTTGCGGGATGAGGCAGGATACTCTGTTTTTTATTACCTTTCATGCCATTCAATGTAATGTCAGTCCCGATAAATCGGGATTGTTAGTGGTCCGTGGATACTACCCCATTCTATTTCCGGATGTATTAATCGTGCCATCTCTTCTAAGCCAATCACTATTCTTGGGGCAGCCCTGTCTATCAAATCAGAATCTATAAGATACACTCGCCCCCTTTGGACTGCAGGTAACGTAGGCCATCGAAACCATTCTTTTCGTGCCCTCTCAAACTCTCCTCCCCTTTCCATGGATGAGATGATTATTGCATCCGGTCCTTTTTTTATTACCTCTTCCATGCTTAATTTCGGATACGTAATAGGCTGATCCCCGGTCATATTTCTTCCGCCAGCAAGTTGGATTATATCATGGTGTATTGTGCTCTGATTCACGCTTATAAGAGGCTTCATATTGATCACCAAGAGAATCAGTGGTCTTTCGCTATTTCTCACTGCTTTCATAACTTTCGCGACTCTTTCTCTTAGGCAATTAACCAAACGTTTTGCCCTATCAGTCACGCCACATATTGTGCCTAATCGCTCTATTGTATCTAAAACTTGATGTACCTTTCGAGGATTGACAACATAGACCGGGATACCCGCCTCTTCAAGCATCTCGACATCCTCTCTCTTGTTTCCGTCAGCCGTGGCAATCACAAGATCTGGGTTAAGCGTAATCACTTTTTCAATATTTATATCTGTATAGGCGCCTATATTTGGTTTCTTTGTGGCCTCCTTGGGGAAATAACTAAATCGGGTAACACCCACAACCCGTTCTCCCAATCCGAGAAAATAGATCATCTCTGTAATGCTTGGCGCTAAAGAAATGATCCTTTTGGGAACAGGGTTTACCGCCACATTCCTACCCAAAGAATCACGGAAAACAGCCGCATGTGATCGTGGAGGGGCTGAGAAGAGGAGAATAATGAAAAATACAGGTAAATAAACCTTTACACTAAAATGGGGTCTTAACTGTGTTAAAATCATTTATTGTAGTGTCCCTACGGTTATGAAGGTCAACCTGTGATGACCTTTCAGCAGTACCATAAAAAAAATCCTTAAATCCATATGGATTTAAGGACTGCACCCTGCTTCCTTGATCCTTAAATAATACAATAGCGGCAGGTCTTCTGGCTTTCCCGACCTCATGGTTAGCCTTCCCACCCCTGCTGATTCAGGGGCAGTGACGTTAACCCTCATTAATTGAGGATATACCCGAGGTAACGTTACCTGATTTTATCAGATACGGGATTACAGCGGCGGGACCGTTCCCGATTTTAACGGGATTCCCTTTTAAATCATCTCGATACCACTAACTGTATATCAAAGTAAAAATTTGGCCTTATTTTTTAAAGAGAGAGGTTAAAATTTTCTAATCTTTTTTCGGAGTCTTTTAGCAGCCTTTGCCTGTTTCTTTTTCTTTTGTACACTCGGCTTGTCATAAAATCTTCTTTCCTTTATCTCCGAATAGAAACCTTCCTTTGAAAGCTTTCTCTTTAGATCTCGTATAGCCTTTTCTATTTGATTGTTGTATACAATTACTTTCATATCCATGTAGCTAACCACTCGAAACATCTGCTTTTCCGAGAGCTTAGCCCCTTTTCAACTCACCTCCCTCTTTTAAAATATATTCTTGGGAAAATTTACCAGCCTCTTCTCCTCTCTTTTAATTATTTTCACAATAAAGTTTGATGGTTTCGTAAAAAGTCAAACTCACCGAATCTGTCATTTCGACCGCAGGAGAAATCTTGTATTTACAAGATGTTACAGGCTGAAGATTTCTCGTTTCACTCGAAATGACACGTTGTTGAGACTTTTTACGAGTTCATCAAGGTTTGGATTATATATGCAACGAAGTAATTGTCAATATTTTTATTTTTCCGCTAAATCCTCTCCAATCTCGCAACAGATTCTATATGATAGGTATTTGGAAATAGATCGATTGGCTGAACCTCTTCCAATGTATATCCTTCCTTTAATAAAGCGACATCTCTGGCCAAAGTGGAAGGGTTACAGGAAATGTAAATAATTCTTTTAGGTAATAATCTAAGTATCCGGTCTATCACTCCTCTTTGCATCCCAACTCGAGGTGGATCAGCTATTAACACATCTGGTTGAATAGTAAATTGGGATAAAAATATTTTAACATCCCCACAAATAAACTCACAGTTATCTATCCCATTCAACTGGCAATTCCTCTTGGCGTCTGCTATTGCTGTATTCGATATATCTACGCCAATTATACGTGCTGCCTTGGAAGCCAAAAAGATAGAAATGGTTCCTATCCCGCTATAAAGATCAAGAACTGTCTCCTTTCCTGTTAAAGAGGCAAAGTCCTTTACCGACTGATATAATCTCTCTGCCATAGAGGTATTGGTCTGGAAAAAGGAATTTGCTGATATTTCAAAAGTTAGCGTCCCTATTCTATCTTTAATATGTCCCTCGCCTGCAAAAACCTTTTCCCATTCGCCAACCGCTGTCCCCCCCCTTCTTGTATTGATATTATTTACTATAGCGGCAATCTCCTTAAATCTATCTTTAAGAATTGAAGCCAGAAGTTGAATAGGGGCATCTCTCTTTTCACTCGTGATAATATTCACCATCCATTCATCAAAGAAATAGGAATGGCGTAACATGAGATAACGCCAAAAACCCTGATGAGTCTTAAGCCCGTAGACAGGTATTCCGCTCTCCCGTATATATCTTTTTGCCTCACGTAATATCTCATTGCCTTCTTCTTTCTGAAGAAGGCATCCCTCTATGTCTATAATCTTATCAAAGGTGCCTGGGACATGAAGACCAAGGGCGAAACTATTATTGTCCTTCTTTTCATCTCTCTCTTTAGGCAACAACCACTTTTTATCTGAAAAAGAGAATTCCATTTTATTTCTATACTCAAATATCTGTGGAGATGCTAAAGCTGGATGCATTGTAAAATCAGTTGCCATACCAATATGACTCAGCAGTTCCATAACAAGGGCATGCTTATATTCCAGCTGCTTTTCATACTCAATGCATTGCCAGGTACAACCACCACAAAAATCGCTATAAGGACAAGGGGCAATAACTCTATGGGGTGAGGCCTCTATCACTTCTAAAATCCGTGCCTCTGCAAAATTTTTTTTAATTTTTACAACTTTTGCAATAATCCTGTCGCCCGGGACAGTGTTGGCTACAAAAATTGCCACGTTATTCAGATGTGCAAGCCCTCTGCCACCGTAAACAACCTTCTCCACACTCAGTTCTATCGTCTCTCCCCTTCTAATATCCATCATTATAAGTGCCTAAAGTGAGCTAAAGTGAGCTAATGGGCCTAAAGCGAACTCAAGTTAAGGATTGATAAATACACAAGCAGCAATTCTTCTGCTGTATTATCAAAATCGTGAATATCTTCTCAATATTTCGGGATTTTATATGCATAATTTAGAAAGGACTATTTTGCCACTAAATATTACCCGTAATATTAAGAAGATGCAATCGCAACAGTTC
>JAFDHR010000062.1 GCA_019308645.1 Deltaproteobacteria bacterium | reverse complement strand
ACCTCCTAAGTTATTCCGGTGAAAGTCAAGTAAAAAATTTGTGGCTATGTTATGCCTCAAATTTTGTTTAACTGTTCTTTGAAAATTCGGTAAAACCTGTACACATCCTCTTATATCTGTTATGTTGAAAGTGGAGCGGGGGCAATGATCCCGTTATTAGTGATATTATCACTTTGGGACTGCTTCCGTTCCTCTCTCTTACTGTGTTGTCGTCTGGATATCGGGGCCTTGGAATCAAAGGCCTGATAACGACGGTTTTTATCCTTATGCACTTTACTGTTGTGTATAACCATCTTTTCCCTGTTTCTACGGTCAATTTCCGGGTCAAAGACACTGTTATGTTTGAGCATGCCATAAATGATTCTCAGGGTTTTGTGCATGCAAAGGCCTATAGCAGCCATCTTTTCCATCCCTTTTTGAATATGCTCCAGATAGATGCCTCGGATAAGAGGATTAGATTGAATGGCAGTTAAGGTAACCATAAAAAGAATTTGCCTGGGTTCCTTACGTCCTCTTTTGCTCATACGAAAGCCACCAATGCCATCACCGCTGACCTTGTATACTGGATGAAGACCAAAGAATGAAGCCAGTTTTTTAACAGATAAAAACCGTTCCACGGTTTGTATCTCAAGCATCAAACCAATGGCCGAGAAATCCTTTATTCCGATAAAGCTCTTGAGCAAGTCTACTTCAGGCACAGGGCATTCTTGGGCCATTAATTTTGTTTGGGCTTTAATGACCTGCTTGAGATGAAGGATCTGGTTTACGGTTGCTATAATCAACTTACCCGTAACTTTATCCGTGGCAGAGGCCACGCTCTTTTTAGCATTACCAACCAGTTCTTTTGCACGATCAGATGATATATATGGTATCCGGGCTACCTTTACTATCTTGGCCTTAGATAGGCTTGATGCCGTAGGATAATGTATCAACAGCTTTAAGAGCCACTCTGGAACGCCGTCCTTGCAGTAGGCTAACAGCTCCGGGTTGGCAGTGTAGATGAGAGGTTCCAACTGATTTAAAAGCTGGGTGCTCTGCTTGGTGAGCATCCTTATAAAGCCCCATTGTTTTCTTAAAGATGCCAGGTGGTCTTGTTGCTGATAGGATATTTTTTCCGGATGTGCGATCATATATTCGGCAACACTTTGGGCACTTATCTTATCGGTGACATTGCGTTTTAGATCAGCCTTGCTATTGGCATGAACACCAAGAGGGTTCAGGCGTGCTGTCTTGAGATTTAGGGTTCCCTGGAATTTGATAAGGGCATTAAACCAGTTATCCTCGTATCCACCGGTACTTTCTACTGCTGCATATATTGTGGAGTCAGGATGATCTTCAAAAAACATTAGGAGTCGCTCATAAAGACAGCAATGCCCCTCAAAGGTATCATCCAGTTGGAAGTTTTCTTCTATGGGCCTCTTTTTGTCATTGAGAATAATCGGCGTAACCTTTGCTCACATCGATACCTAAATAATAGTGTTGCATATAGCCTCCTTTTCGGTAAGAATTAAAGTTGAAAGTGCCAGGAATCATCAGCCTTGTCAAAATTCGGTGTCTAAAGCACCATGTTATTCCCCGACTTAAACCTGGCGGAAGGAAGAAACTTAGGAACGGGCTCGAAGCCCAAGAAACTAACCTTCTCTTCCGTCATTGTGAAGATTTTACCGAATAAAGAAAGCCTTTATTTAATTTCAGAAAAGTTTTTTATTTAATTAACTTTAACCATACAAGATACTATATTTTTTCAGCTATTATTGTAAGGCAAATGTAAAGAAAGAGGGTGCAATAGTCAAGAAATAAATTTCTTTAGGGATTTAGAGGGAATCTTTAATTTTGATATTCTCGCAAAAGGCTGTTTTGCGAGTTAGTCACTTTTCAGGGCTCAAGCTATTTCCGCAATAAGGACAGGCAACCCAATCTGGCTGCACTATCCGATTGCAAGAACGACAGGCAGGAATTATAGGTTTGTTGCAATAAGGGCAGTCCTTAAAATCTAAACTAACGTTTTTTCCACAATGAGGACACACGGTTGTCAATTCCTCCTTCTCATGTACGGCTTTCAGCACCTCATCTATGGTTGTAACTCCCTTTTTTATCTTCCTCATTCCGCTCATCCCGAGGGTGGTCATCCCCATTCCCATGGCTGCATCCCTCAAAGTATCGACCGGTGCGGAGGATTCAATGAGTTCTCTTATTTTCGGGCCAATAATCATTATCTCATCAATGGCCGTTCGCCCTTTGAAACCCGTATTATTGCAATTAGGGCAACCCGCCCCCCTATAGAATTTAAAGGGAAGTTCATTTTGATCCAGATTTAGTCTGGCCAGGGAATCTTGGCTGGGCACATACTCCTCCTTACAATCCGGGCATATGGTTCTTACCAGACGCTGTGCAACAATCCCAACTACAGAAGAGGCAATAAGATATGGTGGAATGCCTATATCTATGAGACGAGTAATTGCCGCAGGGGCATCATTTGTATGGAGGGTTGAAAGGACCAGATGTCCAGTCATAGAGGCCTGGACTGCTATCTCACCCGTCTCTTCATCTCTTATCTCACCTATCATAATTACATTGGGATCCTGTCTTAAAATCGAGCGCAGAACAAAGGGAAATGTAAGTCCAACCTTCTCGTTTACCTGTACCTGGTTGACGCCAGGCAACTCAAATTCTACTGGATCCTCAACAGTAATGATATTGACCTCTTCCGACTTTATCTCCTGCATACATGCATAGAGGGTTGAGCTTTTTCCACTTCCTGTAGGGCCTGTAATCAAAATCAAACCCTGAGGTCGGTGTATAAAATTTCTTAGTATTATCAGATTTTTCTGGCTTAATCCAAATTGATCCAGTGAGAGCAAGGTTGTCTCTTTGTTCAAAATTCTTATAACTGCCTTTTCACCATAATAGGTAGGAAGTGTGGATACTCTTAAATCTACAGCTAAATTCTTTGCCTTTACCTTTATCCTTCCATCCTGGGGAAGTCTTTTTTCTGCAATATTCAAACCCGCCAGCACCTTTATACGCGAGATAATAATAGGTTGAGTCCACTTCGGGAGCTTGATGGAATCCTTTAGCACGCCATCGATACGATTTCTAACTCTTACACGATTTTCCTGTGCCTCGATGTGAACATCACTTGATCCATTTTTAATGGCATTTCTGATGATAAGATCGACCATTTTTATAAAAGGTGAACCCTTTAAAGATTCAAGATCTTCTTCTTCATCAATTTTCTTTTCTTCTTCAGGAGAAAACTCCATGAGTCCACTGTCTTCAATAAATTCATCAGTAATATCCTTCATTGATTTTTCTGGATGGTAGTGTTGTTGAAGCTTGTCCATTATCTGGCTTCGTGTAGAAATAGCCGGCTGGATATTGTAACCAGTTATAAACTGGAGATCTTTCATTATATGCAGATCGAGGGGATCAGCCATAGCAACATCAAGTATATGATTTTTTATAGATAGAGGAATGCATACAAATTTATTGCAAACCTCCTCAGGTATACAGTCAATAACATCATCTTTAATAGAATAGTCTATTAGATCGATGAAGGGAATCTTAAGCTGCATAGCCAGAGCAAAGGCCATTTCCTCTTCTGAAATGATCTTCATACCAATCAAGGCCTCACCTAATCTTTTCCCAGTATTCTTTTGAGCCTCTAAGGCGTCATTTAGTTTATCAATAGTCAAAAGACCTGATTCTATTAATAATTCTCCTAACTTACGCCGAGAGATAAAATTATCACTATGCGCCTTTTTATTTTTTAGTACTGATACAGTATCCATAACGAATAATAGCTCTATTAAATGTTACACGGTAATAAGAAAATTTCTGATCTTATATATCATTATTTACACATTATTTCAACTCAATAAGACCTGATGTAATATTAAAATAGTAAAAACCAGGCTTTTCTTTGACATATAGGTATTAATTTGATATAGATTTCCATTAATTTTAAGTTGCGTGAATTGTTTTTAACAAATATATTAGGCACATTACATATAATTATTAGATCACAGGCTATCAACAAAAAAATGTAAAGCAACGGTGACTACCCAGGTATCTTGCCACAAAGACACCAAGACTATAGAATTATGCATGAAACATTGAAATTAATGAGCCTAAGGCTCATTAATGAGAAAACTCTGTTATTCAATTTATATTTATCTCCTCTTTGGGTCTTTGTGCCTTTGTGGCTGAATAGTTACAAGCAACGAAAATATACATTTAGCGTAATTGCTCAAAATCCTGTGGAAATTTACTGCTTTCTTAAGCATATACCATTTAGCTTCTCTTCGCAATTGGAATGATGGAATATTGTGTGTGTTTCCCTTTATTCAAACTTTCTATCACTCCATATGGATGGCACAAGTCAAGTACCACTTAAAAGTTTTCAATCCGCCAAAGGCCGACAGGTCCGCCATCCCACCACCCCGCCACAAAGAGGGCGGGTAAGAAAGATGGCAGACAGGGCTTAATTTCTCCGCAGCTTGTCTGAGCGTAGCGGAGATCCCGCCTGAGTGGGGCTGCGTTACATTGTATGGTTTTTACACGTCTTAGCTTGTCGGAACTGATCGAGGCTGCAAGGTAGTTCATGTTCAATACGTCATACAATTTCCTAAACGTGTAATTATATGAACAAAACCGATTTAAGAACAAATCTATTCATAGGATCACTTGTCACAGCTATTTGTATGTACCTGTCTTTTATGAGCTTCTCCCCTTTCGAGTCCCTTGAAAAGCAAATCTACGAGATCGAAATGCGGCTTGACACACCCCGTAACCCTGGCGAAAGCAAAGTAGCCATAGTAAATATCGATGATAAAAGCATTAGAAAACTTGGGCAGTGGCCCTGGCCACGACATATAATAACTGAGATGATCAAGATCTTAAAAAGTAATATTGACACACTGAGGGCACAATAACAAGTAGAAGTTGAAAGTCATTAAGGAGAAACATTGAAAATCGTAGCTGCTGGACTTTCTGATGTAGGTCTTAAGAGGGAAAAAAATGAAGACTACCTTGCAATGGACAACTCTAATAAATTATACATAGTGGCTGATGGTATGGGGGGTCATTTGGCTGGAGAGGTTGCCAGTAAGGTTGCCGTACAGATAATCCAGAAAAATGTTACCAATTGGATAAATAAAAACAGTCCGGTGACAGAAATATTTGACTTTCCGGATATGGCCTTGAGCAAAAGAGGTAATTATCTATCAAGCAGCATAAAATTAGCTAACAGGGTCATCCATGAGATGTCTCAAGAATACACAGAATACAAAGGCATGGGAACAACAATTGTAATTCTGGCAATAATGTCGTCTACCATAATTGCAGCTAATGCGGGTGACAGCAGACTATATCTTATAAGGGGAAATTCAATGGAGCCCCTTTCTAAGGAACATAGCATGGTAGCTGAACAGTTAGAGATGGGCCTGATATCCGAGGAAGAAGCAAAAATTTCACCTTTACGACACATACTCACAAAAAATTTAGGTTCTTCAGATAGTGTTGATGCAGATGTGTTCGAAATTGAGCACATAGATAATGACCGTTTTTTACTCTGCACTGATGGACTAACCGACCTTGTATCAGACAATGAAATACTAAGCATTATCAAAAATGGAAATGACCCTGAACATATCTGTCAACAACTCATTTCTGAAGCCAATAAGAGAGGCGGTAATGATAATATCACTGTCTCTTTAATATGTGTAAATAAAGAATCTGATAAAAAATGGGGAATAATAAGAAAATTTAGTACCTTTTTAAAGAATAAAAAATGAGAGTCTGTTTTTTCTTATTAACCACAAAAAGGGGCATATCTTATGGCACGGGTTATAATAGTATTTAATAAAAAAGTGATTAAAGAGTATCCTTTTTCCAAAGATAGCATGACTATCGGGCGGAATGAAACAAATGAAATTGTTGTTGATAATTTGGCAGTATCCGGTTACCATGCCAGAATAGATAAAACTGGGGATATCTATATCCTTACCGACCTACAAAGTACAAACGGAACATTTGCGAATGATAAAAAAATTACTTCCTATAAACTACAACATAAGGATAAAATAACTATCGGCAAACATCTCCTTTTCTTTGCTATGTCAAAGCAAGAGCAAGACAGGGCTAAAGATCAAGAGCTTGATAAGACCATGATCCTTGACACAGCTCAGCAAAAGGAACTATTAGAGAAACAGGCCAAAAAAAAGGCCATGGATGTATCCGCTCAAAAAGCAAAAATTGGTGTCATAAGCTTCATCGATGGCTCTGGTGAAGGCGAGATTCAACTTAGCAAAAACCTAACCAAGATAGGCAAAGCGGAAACCTCTGAAATAAGGCTCAGCGGTTTGTTCATGCCTCCTACAGCAGCTACTATTAGCCGCAGACCGAATGGATATGCTATTACACCAATCACTAAGAAAACCAAAGTAAAAGTAAATAATGAAGTGATAAAAGAAAGCCATTACCTGAAGGATTTTGATACAATTGAAATAGGGTCTTACAAATTCCAATTTTATAGCCATGATATAGAGGATGAAAAATAAGATGAGCAAAAAAAATAGAATACAAATAATTACACTTTTGTTAAGTATTGCCATCCTTTTCTTTTCCCCTTTTTATTTAGAGGCCTCTGAAAGGCAATCCATTAAAGTGAAAGCAAATGACTCAATAAGCTTCCTTTGCTTTAAAATCTACGGCAGATTCAATCCTGAAATGATAAAACAATTTGTCAAAATTAATCCCTATATTAAAGATTGGGATAATCTTACTAAAGGAGAAGAAATAAAATTTTTATCAAAAAAAGAAATGAATAACATTGTTCCAGAGCAAAAAAGAGAAACGGTGGTGATAACCTTTTTGAAGCATCCAGTAATAATTAAAAAAGATACCAAAGGCCCTTATAAAAAAGCTTTATTAAATATGATTCTTGATTCTAAAGATCGTATAGAAGTAAAACACGGTGGAAGTGTAGAATTAATGATGAGTTATGGAAGAGTTATCAGGTTAGATGAGGGCTCAACACTAAGAATTGGTACCTTAAATAGGGATGAGCACAAAAAATCAGTTGTGGGGAAATTTAAACTTTTTCTTGGAAGGCTCTGGGGGAAAGTGTTACAAGCTAAATCACGCAGGAAAAAAGAAATGTATGTATCCACCCCAACCTTGGTAGCTGGTGTCAGAGGGACAGCATATGACCTGAAATTAAAGCGTGACCAGTCCACCATCATCAAGGTCTTTGAAGGAGAGGTTGAAATATATAATCCTTTGCAAAAAATGCCTGAATCCGGGATTATTACAGATTTTAAAAAACCACATAGAGTTCAAGGTCCCCATAAAATCACCGAAAAGGAATGGAATGAGATCCTTCTCAGGCAATACCAACAGGTAATTGTCACTAAAGAGGGCATTAGCACACCTATTAGTTTTGACCATGAAATGGAAAGAAAAACTGAATGGATAAAGTGGAATGAAGAAAGGGATCTAAGACTAAGTGGAAAGGAAATCCTCTAAAACTACTGTTACTTCCCTGTCATATCGTAACTGGTGCTCTATTCAGCCACTAAGACACAAACCTGCCCGCCATCCGGCAGGCGGGGACCCAAAGACCTGCCCGCCATCCGGCAGGCGGGGACCCAAAGAGGAGATAAATATAAATTGAATAACGGAGTTTTCTCATTAATGAGCCTTAGGCTCATTAATTTCAATGTTCCATGCATTAAAAAAGCTATAATAAAAAATAATTCTATAGTCTTGGTGTCCGTTCGGCCTTGAGCTCACGGCCGAAAGGCTTGGTGCCTTTGTGGCAAGATACCTGGGTAGTTACGTCATATCTAAAGATTTAAGTCTTTCATCTTTTATTTCCTTTAATCGTGTCGCTATCTGGTGTTTTGAAAATGTTCTGTTGCAGTGTGTGCACTGGTAGATTTCTTCTGTGGTTTCATCATGTATGAGATTATCTGAAAAATTTACCCTTCGAAGCTGGGTAGAAAAAGTATAGATTTTAATAAAATTTTTATTTTTACAGTTATCACATAAAAAATAATCTTTGATAGTATCCATTAGCGTCCCCCAAAAAAGCATCTCTCTTGTGCGATCAGATAGATTCTCTTATCCAATTTAGTCTATCTTGTCAAAGAAAATATGTGTAACGATTCCACCTTATTGATAATTGTAGAAAAAACTATCGCAACTACCCAGCAAATGACCCCGACGCTTCGCTTCAGGGTTGATGAACTCGTAAAAAGTCGAAACCCCCCTCGATGGGAGAAGGTTGGGATGAGGGTGTAATAAAGCAATATTTCAGCTCCTTACATCCCCCTCCCCTTAATCCCCTCCTCTCCGAGCTGTAGGCTCCACGAGCCGGAGGCCACCAGGGGAGGGGAAATAGGACTTTTTACGAGACCATCAGGGTTATACAAAAAAGAAACTGTACGTTGAGCATGGAAAATACAATTATCTTCTTGAATGATGTTTTTTGTTGTGTTAAAAGAAACAGAATTATTATTCTTTTAACCATAAGAGAAAAGTGAAGGAGGGAAAAATGGCGGCTTTATTTGGTGGCGTGGTATCGTTGGTTTTGGGAATTATAGGAATTATTATCTTTTGGGGATATTTTGTTAAGGCTTTAGCAGCTGCAATACCTATCTTACTTATCTTGGGTGGTGCTTTAGCCACGTATCTTGGCATTGAAGAATGGAAAGATAAAAGAAATGCAGAAAAATTTGAGGAAGAGCCTGATGCAGGCGAGTTAAAGAAAGAGGTAGAGAATCTTAAGAAAGAGGTAAAGGATCTTAAGAAAGAAGAATAGGCTGATTTCTTTTTTACATTAATTGGAATCAATAAAAGGCATTATCGTTTGAAAACCTCTAACTTATTAAAAAAGTAAGCTATCTCAAATACAGCACTTTGGGGGCTATCCGATCCATGCACAACATTTTTTTCAATATCTGTTGCATAATCATACCTAATAGTGCCTTTCGCAGCCTCCTTATAGTTGGTGGCCCCCATTAATTTCCTATAGACATTAATACTATCTTCACCCTCCAGAACCATGACCACACATGGACCTGAAGACATAAAATCAGTAACACTTTCATAAAACGGTTTCCCTGCATGCACCTTATAAAAACCTTTCGCCTGCTCTTTTGTCATCCAAATCATTTTCATAGCTAAAATGTTAAGGCCTTCTTTTTCTAACCGTCGAATGACCTCACCTATAAGATCTTGGGCCACACCATCGGGTTTAATTATAGCCAATGTCTTTTCCATTTTTAGTATCCTCCTCACAATAATGATGGTTCCGTAAAAAGGCGAGAAACTCCCTCTCCCTCGATGGGAGAGGGTTGGGGTGAGGGTGGATAAAGCAAGATTTCAAGTACTTACATCCCCCTCCCCTTAATCCCCTCCTCTCCGAGCCGTAGGCTCTACCCTCCGGGGCGTAGTCCCTACGGGACGGAGTCGAGCCGGAGGCCACCAGGGGAGGGGAAATGGGACTTTTTACGAGTTCATCAATAATGAATGTCATTTGGCAACAGGCGCCCGTCATTGGATGAAAAAACAGTCAGAAAACTCAACATGTAACAGATAACGAATGACCAATGACTCGTAGCGTACCCTGCCCTGACATCACATATCTCATAAATAAAAGCTCAGTCAAGCAAAAATCTGTGTGCTTTAAACAGTGATGGTCTCGTAAAAAGTCTCAACAACATGTCATTTCGAGCGAAGCGAGAAATCTTACCAATGTAACATGCTGAAAACACAAGATTTCTCCTTGTAGTCGAAATGACAGATTCACCGAATATGACTTTTTACGAGTTCATCGATTTTTAAACGACATGGCAAGGCGCCCTATTAAGAAAGGCATAACAAAAAAAGATACCCATGCCCTTCCTTAAATTATTGAGCAGATACTTTAAACACATTCCCAAAATTGTCTTGCAGCATATTTAGGTACTGTGCTATAAAATTTTCCTACATTTAGTTTAGGAAAGAAACAAATCCAATACATTAATAAGGAGGATTGAATAGTGGAAGAAGAAAGAGAAATTATGGAAGTAGACGTACTCTTTGTAGGTGGTGGCATCGCCAGCCTAAGTGGCGCCCTTCATCTCTCGAATCTCATAAAGGAGCACAATAATAAGGTCGATCAAGAAGGACAAGGAGAAAGGCTTGACGAAATCATGATTGCACTGCTTGAAAAAGGTACTGATATTGGCTCCCATAGTATTTCTGGGGCTATTATGGATCCTGTTGCACTCAAAGAGCTTATCCCTGACTTTCTGGAAAAAGGCGCACCATTTGAAGGTGAGATTAAAAAAGAAGAGGTCTCTCTGTTAACCAAGAAAGGCCGAATTAAGTCTCCTATAACACCTCCTCCGCTTAATAACCATGGGAACTATATTGTCGCACTTTCAAAGGTGACCAACTGGCTCGGTAATTTGGTTGAGGAAAATGGCGTAGACATATTTCCCGGATTCGCAGGAACAGAGATCCTCTACGACGGCAACAGAGTTATTGGAGTGAGGACAGGTGACAAGGGAATAGATCCAGATGGTAATAAGAAAACAAACTTTGAACCAGGAATTGATTTACATGCCAAGGTTACTGTATTCGGTGAAGGCACAAGAGGGAGCCTCACCAAAACACTTACAACAAAATTGAATTTGGACCAGGGCAAAAATCCACAGACCTATGTAGTCGGAGTAAAAGAGGTGTGGGAAACCCCAGAACAAAGATTTGAGCCAGGACAAGTGTTCCATAGTATGGGCTACCCCCTTAAAACCAATACATATGGTGGGGGTTTTATCTATGGAATGAAAAATAACATGGTCTCAATTGGTCTATTAACTGGACTGGACTGTGAAGACCCTTTTCTGGATCCCCATCTTGAATTTCAAAAGTTCAAACTTCACCCTTTCGTTGCTGGAATATTAAAGGACGGCACACTCATCCAATATGGAGCAAAAACAGCCCCAGTTGGAGGATATTTTTCTATTCCAAAACTCGCATTTGATGGAGGGGTTATTATTGGAGATTCAGCCAGCCTATTCATCAGCCAAAAGATCAAAGGGATTCACATTGCTATGAAATCAGGTATGCTTGCTGCTGAAACGATCTTGGAGGCACTTCTAACAAAAGATTTCTCTTCTGCCCAGCTTGAAGGATACCAAACATCCCTCTATAAAAGTTACATAGGCAAGGAACTTCACAAGGTAAGAAATTTTCATCAGGCATTTCAGAAGGGTTTATGGGTAGGCCTTATCAAAGCAGGATTCCAGTATGTGTTAGGGGGGAGGATCTTGAAAGGAAGACTTTCTGCAAAGGCCGATTTTGCCCACCAAAAAAAAGTAATTGATCTCTATGGAGCTGCCTCTCCTACAGATGAACAAAAGGGTATAATAAAATTCGACGGGAAGCAAACCTTTGATAAAGAATCTGATGTGTATTATTCAGGAACCATCCATGAGGAACAACAACCTGCACATCTCAAGATACTTGACCTGAATATTTGTTATACTAAATGCAGAGAAGAATACCAAAATCCATGCCTTAGCTTTTGCCCTGCTAATGTCTATGAAATGGAAATTGATGAGGAGACTGGTAAGCAAAACATGAAGCTAAATTTTTCTAACTGTGTCCATTGTAAGACCTGCGACATAAAAGATCCCTATGAAAACATCACATGGGTAACACCTGAAGGTGGAGGAGGGCCAAAATATACGGTTATGTAGAAACGTAACTTGTTCTCTATAAACAAACCCTCATTTTACCTTGACACACTATAATCGTTTTATTTATAGTTAAAATGTAGCTAAAATGTAGCTATATTTGTAACCGTTCAAAGTTCATGCCTGCCCCCCCCCGATAAATCGGGAGACAGGCGGTGTTCAATGGTTTGAGGCCAATTAAAAATGCAATTTCATAACAATATTTTGGATCTCTAAGAGCTTATGGTTAGACAAAGAAGGCCTAATTTGCTTATAACTTCAGTTTGAAAAGAAAAATTCAGCATAAAGTTAGGTTTATCCGGTTAAATGCGAAGCCTATTTAACTGGTTTAATCCATGTATAATATTGCTGAGAGAGAACGGGCCAAAGATAACCCTGAACGGTGAACCCGGAACCTCTGAACGCATACCTATATTTTGATCTAATTTGAAAGGTACAATTATGAATATAATTAGCGAAATAGAAAAAATTGTAGGGAAAGAAAATGTATTTTCCGATCGCGTGGAATGTATATGCAATTCACGTGATATGTCAGTGCATGTAGGAGTGCCTGATGTGGTGGTGTACGCTCAAACTACAGAGCAAATCTCTTCCATTATGCGCTTGGCCAATCAGGAAAAAACTCCGGTGACAATCCAGGGTTCTGGTACAAGCACCACTGGTGCATCCCTTCCAGTAGAAGGCGGCATACTGCTGGATGTACATAAGATGAATAAAATTCTGGAAATCGATAAAGATAATTTTTATGCAAGGGTGGAACCAGGAGTCATTTGTATGGATTTGAACAGAACCCTGGCCAAACAAAATCTTATGTTTCCCCCTAACCCTGGTAGCGAGCTCATTGCATCAATAGGTGGGATGATGTCTACCAACTCAAGCGGACACAGGGCCGTTAAATACGGCACTGCCAGGGACTATGTAAAATCCTTTAAGGTGGTTCTGGCTGATGGAACTATCATTAATACCGGGTATAAAACCCCTAAATCATCCATGGGCTATGATCTAAACCATGTCTTTGCCAGCTCCGAGGGAACACTCGGTGTAATTGCAGAGATAACAGTAAAGATTCAGCCTCTTCCAGAATATACCGCACTTGCTCTGGCAATCTTTCAGGATCTGGACGCTGCTGGAAAAGCAGTTACCAATATAATAACATCGGGAATACAACTCACTGCATGTGAAATATTGGATAAGTACAGCCTCAAGATTGTTGAAGATCATATTGACAGGGATGTGAGCAAGATAGAAGCCATGCTTATCCTCGAGCTGGACGGCGTCAAGGAAATAGTATCCAGGGATATGGAAAGGATTGGTTCGATATGCAAAAAATATAATGTAGAAGACTTCACCTGGAGTGATGATCCAGTCAAAGCTGCCGAAATAATGGAGGCACGAGGAAAACTGGTACCAACGCTCTCAAGAATAAAGCCCGGTAACAGGCTTGTTGCAATATCAGAAGATCTTGGTATTCCTCCAACAAAAATCCCTGAAACAATTAAGAGGGCACAGGCGATAGCAGATAAATACAACCTGCTGCTTACCACCTTTGGCCATATTGGAGATGGAAATGTCCATACCACCTTTGTAACTGATATGAGAAGCCAGGATGACTGGGACAGGCTCAAACCGGCTGCAGATGAACTTGCTGAAATTGCCCTTGAGATGGGAGGCACCATTACCGCTGAACACGGAACCGGTCTTGCCAGGGCACCATACATAGAAAAACAACTGGGCCCA
>JAFDHR010000061.1 GCA_019308645.1 Deltaproteobacteria bacterium | reverse complement strand
CTATCCCTGGCCCAGACCTGGCATGCAAGGATTAGTTATAGACTCCAAGCTACGACAATATTTCCGAAACAGGATCATTTTCCTGTGTCGTCGCGCCAGGGCAGGCCTGTCTAAGAAATGGAATTTCCTATACTATCGAGTTATCAGGCTTTTTAAAGCAAACGGCCATGATGGTAATATCATCAGATTGACTGGTGCCACGCGTAAACCGTTTGATGTCCATGTCCAATCCCCGGCAAAGGCTTTCAGCATGCTGGTCAGACTGTTTGAAACCTTTGAGGTAGTCCAAGATTCTTTCCCTGCCGTATAAATCTTGAAAGGGATTATAAGCCTCTGTCACGCCGTCTGATATGAGCACAAGCATATCGTCTGGTTGCAGAGCAGTACGGGAGGCGCTGTATTGATAGTCTTCAAGCACACACAGAGGAGGTCCTCCCTCTATGTGAAGGGTTTTCGGTGGTTCTCCCGGCCGCAACAAAATTGGCATATCATGTCCCGCGCTGCATAGTTGCAAGTCGCCATTGTCGACATTGATCATACCGGCGATCGCCGTTACAAATAGCATTGACCGGTTATCCCTGGATATCTCTCCATTAAACATCTCTATCAATTTGTTTAAGGGGTTGTATCCTCTCAGTGCCGTGCTTTTACACAATGTTTTACTTACGGCCATAAAAAGGGATGCAGCAACACCTTTACCCACCACATCGCCAACCAAAAAGAAAAAGTGTCTATTATCAATCATGAAAGCATCATACAAATCACCACCAACCTCATACGCCGGCTCCAATATGGCATAAAATTCCAGGTTGGGAGGAAGTCCTTCAATGGACCCGGGTTCCGGCAGGATGCCCATCTGGATTTCCCTTGCAGCCTGCAGTTCGCCTGACATCCGCACACGCTCCAGCCTCTCAGCCTCCAAGGCTTCGCTCAATTCCCGTCTTTTACGGTTAGCTGCCGAAAAACCGGCCGTCAGTAGAAAAACTAAAATAAAACCGGTTCCGACGATAGGAAAGGACGGATCATAAAGCATTTTTTCTCTAATGAAAGAAAAAAGACTCACCGCGCTTAATAGAACGGCCGCTGAAAAGAATAATGCTATCCCGTATGCGGGGTGCAGCCTCGGTAACAAAGCGATAATAATTATGGCAATGAGGAGAAATACTCCCAACTCCAGCATAACGGCATATGGCTTCCTGATGAGTCGAGAATTTGTTAGGATGTTTTCTACAACCTGGGCCTGGATCTCTGCACCGTCCATTCTTGCAGCAACAGGCGTGGATGCAACATCAATGGTGCCGACACCTGTCACACCGATGATAGCAACCTGATTGGCAAAAGAGTCGGCGCTGAGATCACCATTAATTACAGAAAGTGCTGAGACACGCCTCGCTGCGTAGGCTGGCGAGAAATGCAGACGGATGCGACCGTCCGGATCAGTTGGAATAAATGATTCTCCCAATTGGATTCCTTCAATGCCCTTAGGGTTTCCGCGAACACTATACCAATTCAATCCAATGGCGGTGCGCAGCAGTTCCAGTGATAAGGTTGGAGCCAACTGGCCCCCTACTGAAATCAGCAGCGGCATAGAACGAACCACGCCGTCCTCGTCACGCGTGTCGTTCAAATAGCCACATCCGAAGGCCGCATCTTCAATCTCGGGAATGTTGGTTAAATGGCTCCCATAGGATGTGATTGTATCTTTCGGCACTTGCCCCACGACTATCACCGGCGTCTGCCTGGATTGTTCGTTTATTTCCTGGTCGCTGTCAATAAGTGCTGCACGGGCGACAACCGAAGGTGTTCGTTGCAGGATCCGTACAAGAATCGCGTCATTAGAGGGTAATTTGGCCAACTCCTTCCGGGCGAGCGCGCTGACACCGGGCCGGTGTGCAAGGACAATATCAGGGGACAGACTGTCTGGCTCTGGCATTATAATATCAAACCCGATGGCTTTCGCCCCCAAGCGTTCAGTGGCTTGGGTCAGTTTTGCAAGACGCGTTCGTGGCCAGGGCCAGCGACCCAGGGCGGCAAGACTGGCATCGTCAATATCTACAATGACAACCGGAAATCGTTCCACTTTACGGGGAAACAGCCGCTGGTAGGAGTCGAACACAAAATTACTCACCGGGCGCCAGTGATCGGCCCCAAAAACCGCAAAGGTTATTGAGGCGAAAAGGAGAAAAGCCAGCGCTACCGGCCTTCCTTTACCGCCTGTTAAGGCAATGACAAAGGTGGAATATAACCAATTTGAATATTTTTTCAAAAAAACTGACGTGATTTGTGCCTCCACTGATGTCCCCTAAATATCTATAACAAGATCATCGTAGGCAGTAGATATCTTGAGGGAATGGCCTTTATTGACGAGTGTTTCATAGCGTTTAGTTTCCTGGAGAATGGTATATATCATCTCATCATTTAAGGCAGGTTCATGATGAAACATGCAATAGTGCTTCACCTTTGCTCGTAGGCATAAATCGACACCTACAATATTACTGGAATGACCCCAATCTTCTTTAATTGTAATCATATCGACAAGTGAATACGTGGCGTCAAAAATGACAAAGTCCGCATCTCTAAAAAAATCTATTACCGCTTCGGTTTCCTTTTCACTCTGCTGTTTGTGTTCGGCATCGGTAGCGAAAATCATGCTCTTTCCGTCTTTCTCGAAACGGTATCCAAAAGAGCCTCCCTGGTGAGCCTGTCGCATAATTTTGACACGGAAACTATTGATCTCATACCAACGATCCACCTCCAGGTGGGTGAAGGTTATATCGGCCCCCAACTGATCCCAATAAACAGGGAAATAGGGGGGCGACTGTTGAAGACGAAAGGCATCTTCCATTTCGTTGGCATGATGGCCTCCGTAAATGCGGATAGTATTCCCGGGAATGTAGGCGGGAGTAAAGAAAGGAAATCCCATGATATGGTCCCAATGCAAGTGGGACATGAAAAAATGATATACTTGAGGGTGCTCTGATCCGTGTTCTTTCACAACCTGTTTTGCGAAGCGGCGCAAACCGGTACCCATATCACATATCATGTATCCTTCACCGGCCTCAATTTGAACACAAGAAGAGTCGCCCCCATAACCGCTTTTGGTGGGGAAATCAAGCGATTCATCAATGAATCGCTCTAATTGGGCATCGTTTTCGAAGCGGCGTCCTTCAGCCAGCCTTAGAGCCTGTTTGACCTTTTCCCGAATCACATGGCCGCTGGCTGACACCGGGAGGGAGCCTCTTGTGCCCCAAAATCGTATACGCATTAAACCACCTCAATGGGCATTTCTTGATACATGCTCAAATGCTGGCTGCCATGAATAACAGCGAATCAGCAAATTGAGAAATGATGCCGTATCAGCCACGAGTTTTCCTCTGTCTCACTTATGAATTCCCGTATACAGCGGCGGCAGTGGGTGACAGGGCATCTAATGCTGACTTCACGGTTGGGAAAATTTTAAGAACTAAATCGAATCGGGTGATTTTGAATATTTCTTCGATTATCGGCTGGAGAGCTGCCACTACAATTTCGCCTCTCTGCTTGCCACACGTTTTGGCGACGATCATAAGCACCCTTAAGCCGGCACTCGTCATGAAATCTACGCCTCCTAAATCAACGAGAATTTTTTGATATTCCCCTGCGACACATTCATCCAGATAGGGTTTAAGTGCATTTTCAAAATCTTTTGCCGTTTTGTGATCTATTCGCCCTTCGACTTGGATAAGCGTGACATCTGCAAATTGCTGTGATGAAAATTCCATGGAACATCCTCTCTAATATTTCATAAAAAACCGTCTCAAGAAAGTACAACTAGATCGACTGCGCAGAGACCCATTAGGACGAGGACCATGGGCGGTCCTAGCCAAACCAACGATTGTGAACTGGCGCACAAAAAATAGATCCCACTGCGAACACTTAAGGTTTACCTGCCAAAGTCGATTTGATGCCCAGACCCCTGAAAAGGGCTCATTCCAAGTGGGGACTATTTAGAAAAGGTTAAGGTAAGGATATTAGCGTCTCCATCTCGACGATACCGGACGTCGTCTGCCATCTTTCGGATGAAAAATACCCCTAACCCACCGGCCATCCGATCGGACACATGGGCAGTGAGTTCAGGCTCAGATAATGATAGGGGATCAAATGGAGTTCCATAATCCAGTATCTTTAAAATCAATGTGTCGTCTTCGTTCTTTCTATCAGTGATCTCCACTTCACCGGGACTTTCATGATAGGCATAACTAAAAATATTGACCAAGACCTCTTCAGTGACTAGCTCTATTTCCTTAACTCTATGCTCGGAGAACCCTTTTCCTCTAGCTGATCCGGATATGAATTCAAGAAATGTTTTAAGGCTTTCCAGTTTTGCCGGTAATCGTATCTTTGGCATAAGAAGTAACCATTGATCAGGAAATAAAACCTAATTCAGTGCCGCTTTAACTGTTTCACATATTGGGATAGTAGCCTGACCTCTGAGATCTCAAACGCCTCATTCACCACCTCTTTGATATGCGTTAGAGGCCCTTTTCCATTCTGTGAATAATCCCTGTTTCGTTATGGTTTGTGAAATTAACATGAAAATTTTATGAATTCACTAATTTACTATACTATGTCAATAAGGGACGGGCATAAATAAATAACTAAGTTACCTTTAAAGTTTATAATGGTTCTGATTGGCGATATATTCCCCTCTTTTTACCGCATATCCAACAGCAGGTTGAGTTATACCAAGATGCCTTGCTATATCCGTTAATCCATAACCGAGTTCTCTAACCGCCCAGTAGCAAAATAATCCCCGTGCATTTGCCTTCACTTTTTCTCTACTCTTAGAATATATATCCTCTGGGTCTGTCTTAAATATTTTACATACCCGATCTTCAACCGTCTTTAGATCGTAGCCAAGCATCTTCATCTCATAATAGCGGTTAAATGTTTCATCGGTCTTTTCCGCCATTACATGGTTTGTTGCTGAAGTCTTGCCATATCCTGCTTTCCACCGGATGTATCAACCTTCAGTTCATCTGCCTCTATCGTGGGAATCGTAATGATTATAGCGGTCAAAAACCAGAATGGTTCCATGATCCGGACGATAATGAAGGTATTGGTCCCAATCGCATGCGCAAGCATGGCCACAAATCCTACCAAATATCCCAGCGACAGACCGCTGAACAGAGGGTCCGAGGTATTGCGATAGGCATATAATGCATTCTTAAAGACAGCCGCAAGCAGCCATACAAAAAATACAAAACCGACCAGTCCTGTTTCCGCAAGAACTCGAGGATACTGGGCATCCAAAAAACTATAACCTGTAACTCCGTAGCCTAAAATCGGATGCTTTATAAAATCTCTTGTTAGAACATTCTTCCATGATCGTAATCTCGCAGAGGCAGAGGTGTCAATCCTCAACCCTCCAACTTCTATCTGTCCCCTCTCCTGCCGCTGGGTAAAGGTAAAGAGGGCCCGTTTTTTTACATTTGCGGGCAAAATAAATGGGGATAGAACAGCGATAAGAATCAAAGGGACAAGAATCACCATCCTTTTTTTGCTAAAATAGATCAAGGCAAGTAACATAGGTCCCAAAGCCAGCCAGGAACTTCTTGAAAGGGTTGCCAGAAGCGAAATCACGATAAAAACTGTAAGTGTTACAAATAACACTTTTTGTTTTTTTGAACCGTATGTCAACAAAAGCCCGAGAGTAATCGAGAGCATCAGGACAAGATAACCTCCAAGGGTATTGGGCTCACCCACCTCACCCTCAAAAGGCGCCGAAACCCTCCCGCCGCCAGGTATCTGGGCTATGGCGACAATGCAGACAATAACAGAGACAATCAACATGGCCATAACAAAACGTTCTATCTGCCTCTTATCTCTCAGGTGATTCACCACCATGAAATATACGATGAAATATTCAAAATACTTCAAAACAAAAAAGAATCCTGTTAATCCCCTGACCCTGCCCATCATCAAGCCAAATAGGGTTGCAACAAGACAGACCGTAACATAATACGCAATCGGCCTGTTTAGAGGAGACCTTAAAAAAAGCCCCAATTCCTTTCTAATGGCGGTTTTCAAGAACCAGCTAAACCCGATGATGGCCAGCAGAATGTCATCAAATCGAAGGGTAATACCACGACCGAGGGCGGCCTTTCCAGCAATATCTCCTACAATAAACTCAGGACTGAGAAGCATGGAACCAATCAACATGTACAGGGCAACTTCAGCGCTCAGGAAACTCGCAATAGCAATAATAAGGGCAGCAAACAAGAAAACGGCAACCCCTGCAGAGACCTTTGTTACGATAATTCCACCCAAAAATGTTATCCCGATAATTGTCAACAGTAAAAATATCGTCTTTGAATCTATTACTGTATTGCTCGTTCTTATCATGTGGGTCTCCGACTGCTACGATATGTGCCTCACAGGGCACTTTACTGCTTGGATGTGCGGCGGCGTGCGTTTTCCTCCTTAGCTTTTTGTTCGAGATACTGTTTTCTATCTAAATCCTTTGGACGATAACTTTCATCCATATAATTATAAAAACTTTCAATACAGCCGCGGAATATACCGGATAATGCCCCAAATATTAAAACAACTACAAATATTATCATCAACCTCAAAAAAGATCTTCTTCTTTCTATACGACTTATAAAAGGATCCTTTTTCCGTCTTTTCACTCTTGTATTCTTTCCTGCCCTATTCATTTTCTCCTTCAGGGAAGGTTGATATTTATGTAGGCGTTCACGGGTTCAAAGGTTCAGGGGTTCAAGGCTTGCCCGCTGGCGGGTTCCATTCTTGTCCCCGGACTCCATTTGGGATGCGTATTTACGAGAAAAGGGTCAGCTTCGTCAGGCCTAATCCAAAATGTAGAGCCAGATTGGCAATTACTTGGGAAAACGAGAATTTTTAACGAGGACTTCGGGTCTTTAATGCCTTCTTTGTCCTTAACCCTGAACGTTGAACCCTGAACCTGTGAACGGTTACATATTTATTTATCCTCCGGAAGCAGGAAAGGGTGTCTCAAGCACGCAACTGCCTGGATATGATCTCTCTATTCCTTTTTCCTTCATGTATCTCACAGCATCTTTCCTATCAGCGAAATGTCCGATGAAAACACTATACAAAACCCCCCTGCCTTCAATATCTGCCCTGGCCCAGTGTGCATCCATTCCTTTCTCTTTAAGATCTTTTACAAATAGTTTGGCGCTTTCTAAGTCGCGCATGGCAATTATTTGTATCGTATAAGGCTTGGCCTCTATTGCCTGTTCTGAATCCTTTAGATCCTCTTGTTCCATCTTATTAGGGGGAGGTATTGGCATGATCTTTACCTTAGCTAAATTATCTTTCACATGAGTATTTTGGGTGTTGCCCTTGAATGAACTGATTACATAGCGTGGAAACTTGAGGTAATTGGTTTGATATAAAATACCAGCGATTAAGAATAAAACTGCGACCAAAAGAATTCCCATTTTTGATACCGAGAACTTTTTATCCTCTTTTTCTTTTTCTGATCTCTTCCCGAAAACCCCTGCTACAAGGCCAGGGATTGAGAATATTCTACCCCAAAAGGTCTTCCTCTTCTCTTCTTTTTCCCCATAGGCGTAATAATACTTATAATAGTTACTATCGGCAAAATCGGGGCTAATCTCTGCCTTCAGGCCATTAAGGACAACACCTATTACATTTGCCCTGACATTATCAAGCTGCGCTTTTGCCCGTTTGAGGGCGCCCCTTGAGATCTTGCCCACCTGATACACCAGAACAACCCCATCTACCTTGGAACTCAAGATTGCTGCGTCAGTAGCAGCCAAAACCGGAGGCGAATCCATCAACACCATGTCATACTCTGATCTTGCATCCTTTATAAATTCGCTGAAACTCTTTGAGTTGACCAGTTCTGCTGGATTCGGGGAGATAGTCCCGGATGTTATTATAGATAGATTGTCAATACCCGGGGTCTTCATAATATCATCCATGCTCATCTTCCCCATCATGACATCGGTAATGGTCCTGACCGCCTCCCTCCATTCATAATTGCCTAATATAACATCTGCAAGACCAGGCGCCTGATCAAGGCCGAATATCCTTGAAATAATCGGCTTCCTGAGATCTCCATCAACAAGGAGCACCTTGTTGCCTGATTGAGCCATGGTAATGGCAAGGTTAGCCACCGCGCTTGTCTTTCCTTCTCCGCGAGAGGAACTGGTAACGACTGTGGTCTTAATATCATTTTCAAGGTTGGTAAAACTCAGATTCGTCCTGAGTGCCCTGAAACTCTCTGCAAGCACTGTTTTTGGCGCAAAGTGTGTAACCAACCTGGCATTCCTGTTTGCGATTTCTTCATCTACATCACCTGAGAACTTCTCCTTGGTGGTTGCCTTGATCTCCTGAATGCTAACATAAGGGATTATTCCCAGCACATGAACACCAAGAAAATCCTCCACCTCTTCGATTGCAGCTATTGAGGTATCAAAGGTCTCAATTATAAAGGCAAAAACAATACCCAATATCAATCCGATGAGAATCCCCACAGCCGCTGTGGCCTTTGTCTTGGGCGGGTTTATGGGAATAGCAGGCTCAAGGGCAGGCTTTACTATCTTAACCTCCTCAATCTTTTCAGCCTCTTTAATCAACGACTCCTGATACTTCTTCTCAAGAAGGCTGTAAACCTCCATGTTTACCTTAACTTGCCTTTCCAATCTTGCAAGCTGCAGCCCGGTCTCCGGCAATAGCTTGATCTGTTTATCAATTTCATGAAGTTTCTTTTTCAAGGTCTTTATGTTTTCTGCAACGGTCCTCTCCTGGGAGAATAACTGTGCCTCCATACTCTTTACTATTTCCCTAATCTGACGGTTGATCTCCACGACTTGAGGAAAGTTTTTTGTGTAGGTGAGAAGCAGGGAATCCCTCTTTAACATGAGTTGAACGACTCTATCATTGAGATTCTTATATAGGGTCGGCGCCTCCTTAATATAAAAACTGGTCTTTGAGGTCAGGTGTTTTTCTTTTGCCCCTTTAAGCAGTTTTCTTATCTCCCTTATCTTTTTATGATCCGCCACTGCCTTTTCATAGACCGTTTGTATTTTTGCCATCTGACCAAGCATAGCCGAGGTCTGAGCACTCAAGGAAACAAACTTGTTATTTTCCCTGAAATCCCTCACGCTCTCTTCAGAGTTTCTTAATCTTTCCTTAATAATCTTCAGTTGATTCTCTATGAACCGCTTTGCTTCAAGGGTCCTCTTGTTAAGATCACGGGTACGTTCTTCCTTGTAAACATGCGCAACGGCATTGGCAAGGCGTTGGGCTAACCCGGGATCATCAGAGGTTACTATAATGTTAATTATATTACTGTAACCTTCCTGCTGTGTTTCCACCTGGTTTTTCAGATTTAATATAATGCCCAGGTACCTGCTGTTGGCACGTACCTTTTCAGAGGGGAGATCTGCCGGTATCATGCCGAGGCTCTTGGCCACCTTTTCCATAATAAGATAACTTTGGATCACCGCGGCCTGGGTCTCCATATCATCCGTCTGAGACCAGGATATGGCCTGTATATAAAGACCCGTCACAGAGCCGGTTTTCTCAATCTTTACACTGGCGCTTGCCCTGTATAAAGGAGTAGGCTGTCCCATGATGGCAAAGATGAGACTGTACAACCCCATAGCAAGAACAGTAAAGACGATGATGAACTTCCTTTTTTTGATAACACGCCAGTAGTCTCGCAAATTTATATCATATTGGGCCATTAAAATACCTATCTGTTACCTAAAGTGAGCGGTTCAAAGGTTCAGGGTTCAAAGGTTCAAGGTTAAAAGGTTCAAAGGTTACAGTATACTGCCTTAACTTTATAACATGACGCTCAGATTAGCCTCTTTCATCCCCGCCCGCCTCACCTGAGCGAAGCGATGGCGGGCGGGCAGGCGTGAACGTTGAACCGCTCAATCCCGGTGTTACTTGATCCTCAGACGTTGCGTCTGCCAGTATGCATCCCTGTACCTCCCGGGATAGAACAGGTAATCCAGGAGCGGCACGGTGTTTGCGATGAATTGATTAATATTCCCTATTGCCGTCCTCGGGACATAAACGACATCGCCGTCCTTAAGCGGTATATTCTGGGCAATGTCTCCCTTCTTTAATATCTGATCCAAATTGGCAGAGAGTACGATGGGTTTGCGTTTGCCAGGCTTATAGGCCCTGATGATCTTTATATCCGAATCCACGGCCACGATTGTCGTCCCGCCGGCCTGGGATATAGCCGCCAGTAAATCAGGCGCATCCTTCAGCCTGTAAAGCCCCTGGGCGTTGACCTCCCCAAACACATATACCCTTTCGC
Organism: Deltaproteobacteria bacterium; assembly: GCA_019308645.1. Next base: position 3,651 of record JAFDHR010000061.1, on the reverse strand, counting down.
CAAAAGTCGGCAGTTCCGGAACCGTTATAATATCGCCGTCATCCAAGACAATATTCTGGCTCATATCTCCCTTGAACATGACCCTGTAAATGTTGAGCGTATATTTTTTCCCTTTTCTCACCACCTCCACGTGCCTGAGATCTGCACTTCCGGATATCTGGCCCACGACCGCCCCCTGGGTTTCAGTCAATATCGGCCCTCCGGCCATCACCATCAGTTCAAGTATCCTCGTCTTGCCTTTCAGAGGATATTTTCCAGGTCCTGAAATACCGGTCCGCAACTGGTTAATCTGCCCGGAAAGGAGAGCGCTCTTGCTTTTGTATTCCTTTATAGCAACGTCTATTCTCGGATTGCGAATATATTTCTTCATGGCATCTGTCAGTATATTGTCCACCTCATAGGCTGTATGGCCAGCCACGGGAATATCATCAAAATAGGAATAGGATATCTTCCCATCCGGTCTGACCACGGTGGTAAATGGTGTCGATTTAGGACCATCCCAGAAAGTAATAGTCAAGACATCACCTGGCCCTATTTTGTACTCAGGGACTCCTCGTTTTTCAGTAAAGACGCTATTTTCTGTGACCTGGCTCATCTTGATGATTTCTTCTATTATCTTTTGTTGCCGACCCTGGTCTATCTCTAAAGCAGCCCTTGGCGGTCCAAATTCCTTCACAGGGATCCCCCTTACCATGGAAGTACATGCCAAAAGGGATGAGATAAATATACTCACAACAATCATCATGAAAAGATTTCGTATACCATTACAGAAAAGCATCCCAACAACTCCATTACGAAGTGCAATTACCAAAATATTAGTATTGAATATAAATAATTAATATAATATAACATATCCATTAAGTAAAATCCATAATTAGAAAAAACATGGTAACCGTTCACGGTTCAAAGTTCAGGCCTGCCCGCCGGATGGCAGGCGGGGTTCAAGGTTAATGAACTCGTAAAAAGTCCAAAAATACCATTTTCCGTCATTCCGGCGAAAGTCGGAATCCAGTCTTTTCAGGCAGTTACAGGCCATCTGGACTCCGGTTTTCACCGGATTGACGACTTTTTACGAAGTCGTCAAGGTTAAATGTATGCCCGCGGTATGACAGGCGGGCGTCGGGCAGGTGTAAACTTGGAACCCGTGAACGCATGCAAAACATAAAAGGCATATTAAAAAATAATGGTCAGATTTTCTGACATCATCAAGCAAGGCATAACAAAAAAGGGAAAACCCAACAAATACGGGAAATCTGAAAAGCAATCTGAATCCTTCCGCCTTAGTGCCTTAGAAGAACTCAAATTATCAGTAGATAAAAAATCCCCACCTGCAGAGGCGGCCATTTCGAAAACTGACAAATACATTAAAGAATTTTTCTCAAACGTCCAGCGCTATATCAAAGAGGTCAGGAAAAATGTCGTAGATAATAGAGCCTTCAAGATTGACCCGGCCCTCATTCTAATCAACAAAATCATTAATACACCGGACCAGATTAATAAAGTTTATCAGTCAACCACCCATTTCAATCCTGAAGAAGACTACACCATTTCCCGACCAATTAACACCCTGGCATATGCCCTCAAGATCGGCCAGGGCATGGGATACTCCAGGGGACAACTTCTCGAACTCGGACTCTACGCAATGCTTTATGATGTAGGCATGTTCAAGATACCTGAAAGTATTACCAAAAAGAAAGGCAAATTAGCCGACTCCGAGGTAGCTATTATAAGGAAACACCCGGAGATAGGACGTGCTATCTTATCCCCGTTTAAAGAAGACTATCCATGGCTTCCTCGTGTGGCATACGAACACCATGAGAGGGAAAACGGCCAGGGTTACCCCAGTGGGCTTAAAGGAGAAGAAATCTGCGAATATGCAAAGATAGTAGGTATTGTTGACACTTATGAGGCAATGATCCACAACCGCCCACATAGAAAAGCAATAACGCAACATGTTTCAATCAGGGAAGTGATCTTTTCCAAGAGCCTTCTGTTTTCATCAAAGGTAATTAAGGCCTTTATTAAAGAAATATCCATATACCCGATAGGAAGCTATGTCAGACTCAACAATAAGGCTGTAGGCCAGGTCATCGCCACGAATGAAGAAAATCCCATGAAACCGGCTCTCAAACTTCTCTCTGATGGCAGGGGAAATATAATGAGGGAGGATGAGATAATAAAATTGGATGAAAATCCACTACTACATATTGCGGGCAGCGTTTCCGAAGAGGAAATTCCACATTAAGTCAAATCCTCTATAACACTTTTGATGATCCTGGAATTAATAAATTCTGCCTTTGAACTGAACCCTATTAAAAGGCTCATATCACAGGCGTTGTTGATATTTCTCGGAATCCCCTGTGAATAATTAAATACCTCAGCTACAGCCTGCTTGGTGAATATACTTCTTTTCAAACCGGCCTTTTTCAAGCGAAAGACAATATATCTTACTGTCTGCTCCAAATTAAGGGGGTTCAAATGATACCTGATGGCAATCCTCTGATCCAGTTGTTTAATCCCCCTTATAATATTCCTTAACTCCGGCTGTCCCATGAGGATGAGCGTAAGGAGGAATCTATCGTTTAACTGGAAATTCAAGAGCAGGCGTACCTCTTCGAATGTTTCTTGATAAATTAACTGTGCCTCATCTACGATCAACAGGGTGGTCTTATCCTGCTTTATGTTCTCCAGCATCCTTTCATTCAACAAATTCAAAAAATCAGCCTTTGAATTTGTATCGAATTTCAGACCAAGTTGATACAGTATCTCCTTTAAGAAGTCTGCGGGCCCAAGTGACGGATTTGTCACCAATCCTATATCATACTCAGTTTCTGGAAGATTCTGGATCAAGACCTTGCTCAAGACGGTCTTTCCGCAGCCCACCTCCCCGGTAAGAAGGGCCGCTCCTTTGTTCCTTTTCACCGCATAGACAAGCCGAACGAGCGCTTCCTCGTGCTCTTGCGAGTAGTACATAAATTCAGGGTCTGGAACATTTTCAAAGGGGTGTTTTTCAAGGCCCCAATATTCTAAATACATCTTTTTGTCAATCCTTCAACGGCCATGTATATTTCTGCAAAGCAGAGCCTGTAATGGTAATCTGAACGCCCCGAAGGATCCTTGATGTCCTCATCCAATCCATTGTAATTTTCTGAAAATGATTTGAGGAGATACACCTTGCCTTCTGCATCAGGATATTTATCAATTATCACCTCTTGATGCGCACCCTCCATGGCAATAACTTTATCCGCCTCAGCAATCATATCCTCTGTAAGCGGTCTTGATTTATGACCATAGCCATCAAATCCCTTTTTATTCAATAGCTCTACAGATCTGGGGTCCGCTGGCGCTCTACCCATATCATAGAGGGCCGCTGAAGAAACCTCTATATCGTTGCGATTATGCTCCTTCAGCCTTCTTCTGAACACGCGCTCTGCCATAAAACTCCGGCAGATATTAGCTCTACAGACAAATATAACTTTCATCTCATTAAATGAATCATACAAGATAAAAGATCTGGAAAGAGATTAACTGTACCATCAGAAATTTACAAACTGCAAAAATACTCCCTCTCCCTTGATGCCTGCCTGTGCGTGTCCGCACGCAGACAGGGGAGAGGGCTGGGAAGAGGGTGGCCCCCTCCCCTTTGTCCCC
>JAFDHR010000060.1 GCA_019308645.1 Deltaproteobacteria bacterium | reverse complement strand
TCATTATTAGGCAGCGATGTTTATATCCATGATGTGTAAGGCCATAATGACCACTTGTTGTCCCCGATATTCAGTGTGCTCAACAAGAGACCAGCCGAGGCTGGCAAAGAACCCTTCTCTATCTGGAGTAAATAAGTACAGTGCCTCTACGCTTAATTCTACAGCTTCCTCAATAACACGCTGTACCAGGGCAGTACCGATCCCACGGCTTCGCTGTTCTGGTGTAACATATACGCTCGCAAGCCAGGGAGAAAGATCCATCCGGGTGTCCATATCATGAGCTACAAGACTGGCAGATCCCAGAAGAATTCCTCCGGACAGGGAGACAAAGGTCGTGGGTATTTGGTTTCTACCCAGGTGTGTCTGAAGGTTGGCAATGCGTTTTTCGACAGAGTCACCGGGGTTGAAAGAACCCCATTCCTCATGATGCCAGTGTGCAATTATCGGTACAAGTGCTATGTTGTCTGCCAAATATTCGATTCGCATAACGTATATTGATGTCTACTGCCTACCTATTTATTCTCTTTTTAATCTTTTCCTTATTTTTTTCATAGTCAAATCCCATAATATTATAACGTTTTTCAGCTAAATTCCAATAGTAATCAGTATTGACTTTGCCTTGCCCGTAAGCTTCATGCCAGCCTTCAGGAACAGGCATCTGCTCATATAAATCTTTGCGCTGAGCTTCAAGGAACATTCGTGGTTTATTCATGAAATCGGCTCCACACAGAATAATTTTGTTTGACTTTGATGATAGTTCCCTTAGCCACTGAATCCCGGTATCGTCTCTTAGTAAGTGATGATCAATAATCAAGGTATCAACACTTTCTGAAATCCTTAAAGCATTTTGCCAGGCATTTCTAATTTGATCTTTGGACAGTACAGATAAATAAAGGGGAGGGCCACTTGCTAATACTATATTGGGTTTCCAGGATACTATTTGAGAGACAGATTCATTGTTGAGAAGTTGAATATCAGATGCATGTACAAATACATAATCTTCTTCGATTTTGGTCATCATTACCGTTTCTAAATTATTCTCAGACCTTCCATGGGGGACTACTTTGGAAAAATGAAAAACCTCTTGTTTTTTTTCTTCTGCCGGAATCAGATTTTTATTCAAGATCAGAGAAAGAGACTCGGCCCTTTTCTTTTCAGTCGGAGAAAGGTGTGATAACTTAGCCCATATTTTGACCTTTAGGTTTAAACCAGCTATTTTTTCAATATTTAGTTGATAAGGATTTGCATTTACTAAGGGGATATGGTCACCGTGAAAGTGGCTGATTACTATATGAGTAGCCTCGGACCATGCTTTTATAATCTTTTTTTGTATTTTTTCGTCGACTGCCACTTGAAGGGGATGAGGAAGTAATTTGTATCGCATAAAACCCAATGCTATGCCCGGGTCGATTAATATCTTTTGATTTTTAGTTGTAACAAAACAGCAAAGACCCCGTACCCCTAAAGATTCTGTTCCCAAAATTTCAATTTTCATTGGCTTTTATTATCCATTTTCACTTTCCTTTATCCTCTCCCTTAATGAGGCTTAAGTTGGTTACCTCCAATACTGGTCGGTTTGACTTAGCCCGTATCCAGTTGATAGCACGTAATACAGTTGGTTGTTGAACTATGCGCCGCTCCATTGCAAGTTTGCCGGGAAAGTTTAGCATCATTATACCAATCAGGATAGTGATAAAGCCTTGACCTGGCAAAAACAGCATTGCCACCCCTGTCAAAACAAATATAATCCCGAAAAGATTCTTAAAAACAAGACCAATAAAGCATATGGCTGCATAATGATTTCTATAGCATGGTTCTGGTTTTTGCTTCTTACGCTTGAAATAATCTGCTGGGATGCGAACAACTAAGAGGGGTATTATAATCAGGGTTCCTACAAGTGTAGCCATTGATAGTATCCCAATCCACCAGAAGGCAATCTCATGAATGCGAATCCACTCAAGTATCATAGTTTGTCCGGTAATATATGTAGTATGGGGGCTTGACCCTAATTTACTGCTTCTAAAACCAGCTTAACATTTAATCTTCAAGGCATTTGGCATAACTGTGAAAGAAAAGACGTCAGATTTCCATGCGTAGTTGCCATCAATTTGTAGTATCAATGGATGTTCTAACTGTACAGAGATTTTCTGGCCAGTGCAATATTTACCAATGCGATTACCAATAGTGTATGCAGTTACCGCTCCGATGGCGTATTTAAATAGCCCTGAACTTATACAAAGGATGTGCAGTGTCCGGTCATCAAATTTGGCTCTTGGCACAACATTCATTCCAAAACCATAGTATGGCTGTTTGACTACCATCAGACTCAACAGGTTTTCCGTATCAAATGTTGCGCCATCTACTGTAATCGTAGCAATAGCTCGCTTATATTCTCTGAAATATGCGTTAAAGGCGGCTCGTAAATACGTTTTGAAGCCAGTGACACCTTGAGCGAGGTATTGGTTTCGGAGGCGAATGAGTGTCCCTTCTATACCTATGGCTGCCATAAACGCACGCTTTTTTTCATCGCAATTGACCAGGTCATATTCATGTATCTTGCCGTCTCTGATACGCATTGCAATATCAGCCAGGCTCCCCTTATATTCAAGGGCGTACCGCATTGCATTACCTGTGCCTAAAGGAAGATATGCAATTGGTGTCTGAGACGTATCGATAGAATTGATGATGTCAGAAAAGGTTCCATCCCCTCCGGCGATGACGAGCATATCATAGTGGGTGGTAAGCTCATGTGCACATTGACTAAAATCGTCCGTTGTTATGGTATCCAGCCCGTATATTTTTGCATCGAGAATCTCCGCAGCTTTCGCTAGCACAGTGCGCTTTTGATCAACAGTCATCTTTCCAGAGACGGGGTTAGTAATAATTGCATACCGCATTTCGGTTCCCAGGAAAACTCAGGGAGTCTTAGGATTTTAAAAAGATATACGATCTTTTCTCTTTTCTTGATAATTTAAACAAACTGTTCTTTGTTATTTCAGATAATATTTCATCTTCTTTCATATGGTGATCACTGAAAGATAAAATAGAATTTGTCTTTAATATTCGATGCAACTCCTTTAATACCCCATCTGGATCCATTAAGTCATGAAAGGTATCATATAATAAGACTACATCTATACTCCCGCCTTCCAATCCAGTTGCACAATCGGAACAAATGGTCTCTATATTTCTTATCCCTTTCTTTGAAGCGATATCTCGAACTCTCTCAATACCAAGGGGATGGATATCCAGAGCATAAACCTTTCCAGAGTTCCCTACTAATTGGGCCGCAGCAATTGAATAGCTCCCAGGGCCACAACCATAATCAAGTATATGAAACCCCGGCTTTATACCTACTTCACTTAATTTGTTTTTAGGGGGTCGCAACAAATCACGAAATTTGAAGCCAAAAGACATGAATTTGAAGTGAATATTACTGATTGGTTTATTCATTAATCCACTCCCTGAATAATTCAATTGAAAGTTGGTTTAGTGCACATTTATCCAACTGTCCTCATAGCGTTCAGGCAAATTTAGTATCATTGACAATCATTTTTTAATTTATCAACATTTTGCTTTCTAAAATGGAATTTTTTGAACACAAATCCCTGGGCTTTACGATGGAGATCACCTGCCTCTATAGAGCTGAAAGTACTGAGATTGTCGAAGGGCGCCAGCGGAACAGAAGTCAGGTGCATTGACGGGTAGGCAAATTACAATTTGGTATAAACACTTAATTACTTATGCCCCATTTATTTCTTCTTTTCTTTTTTCAATTTTCGTTTTTTCTTTGGATTAAGTTGTGCCTTTTTCTGTTGTTCCCTTTTGCCTTTATCTTTTTTTCCTTTATCACCCATATCTGTTTCCCCTTTTATTAGCTTTTCAAAGAGCTATTGGTTATTATTTATTACCCGACTACTGTCCGGTTATCTCCGTGAATCCCGCTCTTTAGCGGGAACCCGCACGAGGGTCGAAGATCCCGATTTATCGGGGGTAGTGTGGGGAGGGGGAGTTAGAAGCTCCCCTTTACCCGATTAAATTTAAACTATCAGGTGGCTGTAGTAATAATTCTCATTTAATCTCATAAGAGTAGATTCTGGCAATAATAACCTGGTAATATTTTTATTATTGTCATAACCAGATTCAAGATTTTGAAAATAAAAAACAGATATGAGCAAACCAGCCATTGCATTTAATACATTTTCTAAATTAGCTTTCTGGTAATAAAGATTACGCTCATGTTTAACTTTATTGTAAGAACCCCACCACGTTGGACTGTTACCTCTTGACCAACCTTTCCATGGTTTTAGCTCAATTGAAGTCCTTTCAATATATACAAATTCATTTAGAAATTCAGGCATATTTAACGCAATAACGTCGGAGTATTCATCAATATTTTTACAAATCTTATCAGGTTCAATTTTTTTACATATCTGTTTTAAAACAACATTAATTTCCGACGATGAAGATAGAAATATTTTGGAAAGCTCTGTCGAAAAAGCAAAATAGTTTAAAGGGTCGAGTTCTATGTAACGACTAATAGTTTCCAGGTCTTTTTCTAAGGCTATGAAATATTTCCAGTGCATCATTCAATTAGAAATTTAACGAAAAGCTCAGCCGAGCTGTTTAACGCGTCGGCTACAGTGAAAGTTAGCCGCCGCTGAACAGAGAATTGATCTGTTCAGTGATGCCTTCTAGCAAACCTATTGCGCCCCCCGGTGTGAAGATAGATTGGCGATCAGGATGTGATGCGGCATTTCGAAGCCCACGAATAGCTTCCCATCGACTTAATTCTGATTCTGGTATAGGTCCCTGATCAATAAGCCATTCAATCTTTTTCTTTAAGGTGTCCTTAGATCTTGGTGCGCCTAAAGCTTTGCACTTATGACCTATCGCTGATTCGGCAACACGAAATAATTGCTCTGCGGCAAGCGTATACAGTGGGTAAAAGAAATAGGCATAAACAATGGCGCCTCGTGCAACCCCGAATAATGCCTGTACCTCTGTAGGCACTGCCTCAAGAAGCTTAGGGTTCAAAATAAGATTCAAATAGTCATCACCAGTAAGACCTTGAGAACGCCTATCAGGTGATATTCTGACAAATCCTCTGAGCACAGGATCAGGCTCCAACCAATTGCTTTGAGTTATTTTTTTGAATCCGAACTTTGTCATCAACTTTGAATATTACAAGTTGGCAAGCGGAGGATAACCGCCCAGCATCATCAGTGGCCATGCAGCGCCAGCGAAATGGCCATCAGGTGCATGCCGTTGTTGGGCACCTTTCGTTATTTTAGTAAAATCATCATTTCACAAATGGTAATATAAATATCTTAGCATACAGGGCACCATCGAGATTACTGCGAAAATACATGCTAAGGAGATGCCGCCCTATAACACAAGTATGAAGGGAGGAAATAAAAGCAAGTGGACCTTAATGAATATTGCACGTTTATTAAGTAATTCAGCATCATTACCGTGCTACGGGTTAAGACTAAATATCTCCACATTAATCTTTTCATTCACCCGTAATAATGTTAACGATTTTTTCTTTTGAGAGCCCCTTTCTAATATATCTAATATCTCTGAAACAGTTTTGTTTTTTGTGGGAGTGCCATCAATAGATAAAATAAAATCATACTGCTTAATACCTGCTTTCTTAGCGGGAGAATTGGGTATCACTGTAACACATGGATAATAATTATTTCCATCATTAGTTAACACGCCAAATTCGAAACCGAAACGATCCCTAACTGACTGCTCCAAATATAAAAATGGACCCCTTGGAAAATCTTGTAAGAGTGCTCCTATCATGAATTGGCTAGCTACACGGAAATCTGAGTTTTTTGATATACCTACTCCATACCCAGTCCAAATTATTTTACCATTACTTGAATCAAAAACATCAATTCGAGCACTAGGGTAATAGTTGCTATCGGTATACCCTGGAATTGTGTAAGTTTCAGTTGTCATATATCCAGGTATATAAGTTGTTGTTGTTATACTACCTCCAAAAGTTCCGCGACTACCCAAACCAGGGGACCTATACGTTCCAGATATCCCCTCACTAGTTGTGAGCGTTTTTCCAGGAATCCACTTTGGGACAGTCCTTACCTGAGGAGGAATATCAAATTCTTTATATGGCATAAAACCATCAATAGTAGCCACAAAATCAGGATGATCACTGGCCTCGACAAATTTGTAACCTGTGCTCTCAAAAATATTCCGTAAGAAAAACAGTATTTGCATTTCTACTATTTCATTCTCTAAAGCTGTTTGTCCAAGGATTTCGGGTGGCCCTTCCTTGAAAAATTTAGAAGGTAACACGGTGAAAGTTCTGAGTTGGATGTGATCAAGGGATGGTGATTTAAAGATGCGCTTTTTAAGTTCATCTTCATGCCGTAGTGGCGTGATATTTGTTATTGAGGGAGCGCATCCACCCAATAATGAAACAACTATAACAAATAAGATAATTTTACATCTTGCCATAGACACCTCCCTGCTCATAAGAATGTGAATTGAACTGTGTTCCAGCAGCACAACACCAAATTTTCCCGGCTGCGGGGGCGCGAAAACGTTTGATAGAAATCGGGCGTTCAAGTTACCAAATCATGAAATTCATGCCTCTGCCCCCACAGTCCTGTGGAAATTTTTGTTGCGCAAGTATTTTGCGCCCCACTTAGTTCCTATTCTTCAAAGCATACTTTGTCAAATTAGAATTTTAAGGGCATTATGCTTTATGTCAACGGCACAAGTTAAAGGCGGCCACCCATCGCAACCAACGCTTGGGTGATCCGAGGCCGGTCCCCGTAGTTACTGCCGTAGCCAAGTTCATCGAGCAGGTCTTCGAGAAAAGCCTTTTCCTCGAAAAACGATGCCTTTGTACCGACCTTGATCTCCGCCAAAGGGAGTCGTCTCGTCTCTGGGTTGCGAAGATCTATGAAAACGAAAGGTATCGATTCGTTGTCGTGTTTATAATGCTGAATATAGGACGCCTTCAATGTGCCGTCGTTCGGGTCCAGGAACAACCGCATCTCCCGTTCACTGCTGTAAGCGGGTGCCTTTATGAAATTGATAAAACCGAGCAAATGAACAACAATCTCCTTTGTTACCCGGTCTCGAAGGGCGGTAAGATCCTCGGGCTGTTTTGAACACGTATCCGCAAAAGCCTGCAAGTCGCGGATACCGGCTTCCACCAAACGCCACACAAGATCGCGTTGGTCGCTTTCGTTGTAGGTCACCGGAGCGCAGAAGATGTAGGGTTTCCCCATCTGATGCGCAGGTACCTGATTATTCAGAACCTTACGGAGGTTGAATCCGATTGCGAATCCCTTCCCATCCTCAGCGTAGGTTTCCCATTGTTCCGGGTGGTCGGAACTGACTGTGATGCAAGCACAATATGCCCTACTCATTTCAGTTGTGTCATTGAGAAATTGGTCCAGATTTTTGCGGGTGTATATCGCCAGGCTCTGAGCGATTGGCGGGAGGTTATGACGCCTGCCGATCTCATTCAATGCCTCGTAAACCACATTCCTTGCGTAGTCAAATTCTCCTGCGTCATTCATTCTCATCCGGTATGTTGCCCGAAGCCCACAGCTTCTAAGAATCCCCTCCAATCCCGCATGTGTCGTGTAATGATAGAAGACATCTGAAGCATCAGAGGGTATCTTCATGAATTGCCGGGAGACCTCTTCGACTGTTAGATGAAACGATTCTACGCATTTCGGCAAGGTGCCCACTTATATATCCTCCTTGGCGTTTTCTAGACTCTTGGAGAAGCATATTCCAAAACGGGTTAATAGAGAAGTCCGACGACGGCAGGTATATGTTCGTTTAGCTTCATCTATGCTCCTCTTGACGGCATTTTTGATGCCCAACGCTCAGCGTAACCGGATGGCGACGAAGCGCAGTGGAATCGTCAGTCCGAGTTCACGCTGTTGGGCATCCTCACTTTATGTCCGCCATCCTAGTGAGCCAGGCGTTCGTGTTCGGAAAGTAAAAATGAAACATAACTCCGGATCAGATTGAAAAAAAGCTTTGCTTCATTAGGCGACAACTCGAGACCTTCTTTAAGATCTAAACCGTGTCGAACTCCTCCTCCAGTTGGAGATGAAAGGTATCCATATAAATTCACCATCCATTCCAAAGCTCTATCGAGGGTTTTTCCAGAATACGAGGTCCGAAGCTCTTTCACGATTTTATTGAAGTACTTACCTTCAATGCTTCCGGTTCCAGTATCGACGCCACGAAATCCGGTTGCAACTGTCTCCAAAAGCCATAAGGTCTCCTGGACGGCTTCTCGACCCCGACCTTCTGATAAAAGTTTTTCTGCACTTTGAAGTGATCTTTGAAGTATTTCTTGAGCCTTCTCTGCAAGAGTGGCCGGTCTTTCCGGCACTGGTACTATGGTGGCAATATTACTTGTTAGCTTTAGATCTGGAGGAATAATTTCATATCCAATGCTATGCTTGCGGCATATCTCATTTATCATATTCTGATCAGGTGCAAAGAAATCTCCGGGACGACTTCGAATCGACTCGCAAGCATCGTAAAATGCCTCAATAAATAGTGGGGCATTCTCGGCTGCTGAAAACATCTCAGTCTGTAAATCTGTCTCAGCCCAACCAGCACTTGAACTTCTGGAATGTGGGTTACCATTAGTTGCGCAAAAGAATCGTTTGTAATGTTCAAGATAATCCTGGAGATCGCCCTGCGTCGCAGTTTTTCGAATCATTCCCATGAAATCATGGACAGCCCCGTCAGGTATTTGATCAGTATGCGGTTGTTCACTGTGCGGTGGTCGAAATCGCCAAGATGCAGGAAACTTAAGAACCATATTTTATCCTATACATTTACTCTTTGTTTGATGCCCAACATTTAAGATTGTATGCGGAATTTCACTACGCTCAACTCCGCATACAATCTTAAATGTTGGGAAGACATTGATTGACAAGCAAATTTGCCCTGATATAATGTAACTATATATTTTTTAAGCAGATTCGCCTTATCTTGTTATCATTTTATTAATATTATCTGTGGGGGTTTCATATGTCAATATCTAAGAAAGAGAGGAAACTGCTTGATGAAGTACGGGGTGTGATGCGGTTTCATCACTATTCGATGCATACGGAGTGAACAACTGCAATTGGATTAAAAGATACATTCAGTATCACAATATGACTTGTCGTGAAGGGCTAATGAATGACGAAGATAAGGCGATACCCACATATTTACAGCAGTGGCACTCTGTAAATTTCTGATAGGTTGTCTTTTGAAGAAATGCAATTTGATTTCATGAAAAGAGTTGATGAGGATAGAAAGCCTTAAATCACCGATTGCGTATATTTCAATTTTTTCTCGGGGAGCATGGAGATCAGGAAAATTGTCAGGAGCGGTATTATT
>JAFDHR010000550.1 GCA_019308645.1 Deltaproteobacteria bacterium | reverse complement strand
TCAGAGTAGTGCTTCTTCTCCCACAAGGATAACATCCCTGCCCCTGTAAATGATTGGCGGGTAGCTGAGTAAATTCACCATGAATAGGACACACAATAAGAACTTTGACTGTACTGCGAATATACACAACTTTGGAATAGTCATAAAAAGAACCATGAACAGCCCTTGCTTTAGCAATGAATTTTTCCTTGCTTGATTTGGTTTTCTTCGCACAATTAGCCCTTCCGCATTTATAGCACCCCTTTCCGGACAAATGGTTTGTGGGCTTTTGAAAAAATTCTCCGTGCACTGGGCAAACAATCCTAATCTTTGTTTTATAATTAGTGTATAAAACGTTGGTATAATCATAGAAAGAACCATGCACAGCACGGGCCCTGAAAATAAATTCCTCTGTAGACACTGTTTGCCCTCTTATTTCATCTTACAAAAAAGAATCAATATCATTTTTTATGCTGATCCTCGTAATTAAGAGCAGCAACAAGTAACCCCTCCGCCACACTATGCAGTGGCGACGATCCCGACGACATACGAATTTCCGAAATTGGAATCGGGAATTTATCCTTTACTGTATCAAAAGCTGTCTTAAAAAACTCAAGAAAATTTTTAGCCATGCTAGTGCCACCAGCAATGATCATCGGTATAGCATTGGGCAGCTCAAAATCAGCCTTTTTGTTCTTTATGAACTCATCCTTGAGAGAATCAAAAAGTCTGAGAATAAGAGACTTATAATAAATAGAAATAGCCTCCCGTTCCCTTAACGTTTTTGGATCCCCATCAGATGGATTCATTAAATCTATGCCCTTTTCCTTAAGCGCTTGAATGCGAACAGCACTAGATCCCACCGCCTTCGCAGCGCTCTCATCCACCCAATCTCCTGAATTAATTATGGAATAGGATAATCCAATCATTGTCTTGTACATTAAACAGACATTCATCATTCCAGCACCGGCTGAGATAGTCAAAGCCGAAAATTGCTCCTTAGCCGCACTTGAATACGCAATAGCCGCGGATTCATTCATAGCCTGCCCTTTATATCCTAGTTGTGCCAAAAGTTTTGACATCATAGCTTGATGGTAGATGATATCTAATTCTCTTTCCAGAGGATTCCCCGGAATGGAGTAGAAACAAATCTCATCGGGTGTCTGAGCACGCCCCATAACATTCTCAAGAAGAATTAAAAGGATTTTCTCGGCCTCGAGCTCACCCGGGGCTAGCACTCCTTTAGACATGGGACGGCGTACTTCTCGATTTAAAATACGGGCCATCACAAGAGCGTTCTCCCCAATAATGTAAAGTTTGTCCTCAGACTCTATGTAATCTACGTTAGACATCGTAAGCATATTCTTTACCGCTGAGTCACTCTCCACGTCGAGAAATGCGTCTCTAATAGATTTTACTTGAATCTGATTATTTGCACCCTGTCTAGCACTGCAAAGCCAACAAGTTCCTATATCAATACTAACTGCCATCTCAAGCCCCCCTTGTTTTGTTATTTGGATTTCATTCTTTTTAAAGCTTCCAGAGCCGATCCCATACTGTTCCCAGAAACTTCTTTTTCTTTCACTTCTATATTTGCTACCATACCATCCGTAGAAACATCCGGTATATATGCCGGGTCTTGGTATGATTTTTTAGGCTTTCTGGACATCCCAACATGAGACATGACTGACGACATCTCCTGCCGGACTGTATTAATGAATCCAGAAGAAGCATTATCATTCCTGGGAAGAGCTTCGCGTATGGCCTGTTTTATATCCTGAAGACTGACAGGAGATGCTTCTTGTTTTATCGTAACAGATCCGTTATTTCCCCCTCCGGCACTTCGGGCAGATTGGAACTCCTCCAATTTTACTACATTGCCCTTCTTTAATTCCTTTTGCAAATCTTTAGACTGTTCGTATTCCTGGTCCGTGTAATCCTTCTCCTGGCGATAATAGATCACATCACCAAGGTCTGTGATCTTTACCCTCTCCGGGGAATTTCCTATAATACGTACCATATTATAGATATTTTGATTAGTAGATTATTATCGATGGATCCAACTGGCTGGAAATATTGGGGTTATGAAAGAAAAAGGGGGAAATTTTGAATCTCCCCCTCATCTTGCTAACATTTGAAACAGAATTTATTCCGCCTTAGCGTAGCGTTCCAGGGAATCGTAATCGATTGCCTCTTCGCTAGAATTCTTCTTTTCCTCTTCCTCTTCGTCCTTTTTTTCTTTCTTGGCTTCTTTGGCCTCAGGATCGAAATAAAAAGCTTTACTATCTTCTGTCGCCTTGTAG
>JAFDHR010000059.1 GCA_019308645.1 Deltaproteobacteria bacterium | reverse complement strand
CTCCGTTTTGGGCCAAGGGTTCTTTTGACAAAATCCCCTCCATTATAGAGGCTTTTTATTATTTAAACAATTGATATTACATAATATTTATACGATCTTTACAACACCCTTTTACAGTCAACTAAGGCAAAGGAGGGAATGGAGAGACAGTTTTTCAAATCTGGTCAAGCGCTTTATTGCGTATCTAAAGAAAAGAGATAAAAATGAAGCACTCCAGATCGGGCGTTTTCTTGTTCTTCGCTTTAACAATGAAGATATCCTCAGGATTATTCATTATGAAATTAACAGAGATCCCGATCTTTCCTTTGAGAGGCCTTTAGCACAGTTTATCTATCGTCAAACATTTAAGGTTATGCAAGAATTTCGTAAAAGCTATATATCTCAAAAGGTGGATACGGAACTCACCCGGGCCATTTCCGAAACCGAAGCCCGGACTATTGATGCCATGCGCATGGTTACGGTTGGTAAGGTGCCTGCATCTGTTGTTGTAAAGAGATTACGTAAAGGCGCTCACTCCCTAAAAAACTATCCCATCCTCCCTGAATTCATGGAAAAATTGGATAAATTTAACCTGAAGGCCCTGTTTGAACTTTATCCTATTCCTCCTGTTTCCCAGCTTACTTTTAATCTTCTTGCAAACATTGTTGATAACATGGGACTGGGTCACGACGAGTTTTTCCATTTTATAGCGTATATGGAAAAGTTACTTATCTTTTTGCAGAGATTTACGGAAATGGACATCATAGTAGAGAAAGGCTCTTTCTATGGACTGATTAAAAACCCCTACCAGCTTAATTCCCTAAATCTGATTAAAGAAGGTGTTTACTTTGCTTCAACCGGATTATGGTATCAAAATACAATTCCCCCAAGCATAATTCGGTGCATTAGCCCAAATGCTATCCCTAACTGCATTGGAGTAAAGGATCGCCACATATTTTCTCGAATATCTTTGTTGACCGGAGGCTTTAGGGGAAGCCCCTTCGATCTGGACAGCACCAATAGGTACGATTGGGATGAAGAGGATGAAACCTGCCTATTCCGCCCTGGATGTCTTCAAATCACCATTCCCCAATCCATCCAGGAAATGTGGGAAGAGACTCAAAACATCCAAAAAAGTGTGCTTAAAGAGTTGATCCAAAAAAAACAATGGAATTAAGGAGAAATTTAACAGAATGAATTGAAAAACCCTTATTGACAATGAGTTCAATAAATGAGAACTTCCTCTTTAAAATCATTATTCCAAGCGAGAGGCAAAAACTCATGCCTCAAGTAATGCCTTTGATTTCAATAACCTGTAGAATTTGGAATACGATCGATTCACATGCCTAATACCAAATATATCATCGTAACAGGAGGAGTTCTCTCTGGATTAGGGAAAGGAATTGCTGCTGCCTCCATAGGCCATCTTCTTTGTTCAAGGCTGAAAATTATCCCTATAAAATGTGATGGCTATCTCAATGTTGACCCAGGAACAATGAATCCATTTGAGCATGGAGAGGTATTTGTCCTGGATGACGGGGGAGAAGTGGATATGGATTTTGGGCACTATGAGCGATTCCTGGGTATTAGTTGCAAATCAAAGTGGAATCTTACTATGGGTAAGATATTTCACATGGTAAGAGAAAAAGAGAGGAGAGGGGATTACTTGGGGCATACCGTTCAATACATTCCCCATGTTACAGATATTATTAAAGGCCATGTCTATGAAATTGCCAAAGAAGAATCAGCTGATCTAATTATAGTGGAAATAGGGGGGACCGTAGGGGATATTGAAAATGAGCTCTTTCTCGAGGCAATGAGGCAGATGAAGGAGGATGTTGGCAGAAAAAATATTGTTTACATACATTTGACATATGTCCCTATCCCCTATGGAGTAAACGAGCAGAAGTCAAAGCCAACACAGCAGAGCGTCAATCTTTTAAAACAAAGGGGTATTTTCCCTGATGTTATAATAGGTAGGTGCTCCGAATTTTTAAGCAAAGAGGTAAAATTAAAAATCTCTAATTTTTGTGATGTGAGCCCAGATGCTGTGATCACGGGTCTGGATGTGGATGATATTTACGAAATACCGATTGTCTTTGAAAAAGAAGGGATAGCTGAAATCCTCCATAAAAAACTAAATATTTACTCTCCACCAGACCTAAGAAGATGGAAGAAACTGATTGAAAATATAAGGAATCCAAAAAGCGAAATAACAGTAGCCATGTGCGGAAAGTACACCAAGCTTGAAGATTCCTATGCCTCTATTATTGAATCATTGAATCACTGCTCCGCCCACCTGGGATGTAAGATAAACCTTGAATGGATAGAAACAACAGACCTTACAGAGGCTAAAGTTTTAGATGGCATAGATGGGGTGATTGTTCCTGGTGGCTTTGGTTCCAGGGGAACAGAGGGCAAGATTGAGATTATCAGAAGGGCCAGAGAAAAAAATATTCCGTTTCTTGGCCTCTGCCTTGGGCTTCAACTGGCAGTTGTAGAATATGCACGAAATGTTTGTCGACTAAAAGAAGCTAATAGCACCGAGTTTGATCCAGATACACCTTTCCCTGTGATAGATATACTTCCAGAGCAAAAAAATATTAAGGAAAAGGGCGGCACCATGAGACTCGGGGCATATGAGGCTATTTTAAAGAAGGAGACAATAGTCAGCAAGCTCTATAAATCTCTTGTTATTTCAGAAAGGCACAGACATCGCTATGAAGTTAATCCAGAATATCATAAGGACCTCACTGATAAGGGACTTGTCTTTTCAGGAACTTCACATGACGGAAGGCTGGTTGAGTTTATTGAGCTTCCAGAGCTGAAATATTTTGTAGCTACCCAGGCACACCCTGAATTAAAATCAAGGATGGAAAACCCATCCCCCCTCTTTTATGGCTTTGTCCAGGCATGTTTGCATAGAAAAGGTAAAAATTCAAGTCAATCTCAAAATCGAGCCGCATAAGAAAAAAGAGGTCACCTTTTGCTGGAGAAGGTCTTTAAATCCTTCGCAGCAAGCAGAGGTGTTTTATAGAAAACGTCCCAAGACCTAATACGCAGTCTTTCTCATATTAGCTTCGGAAATTAATTATCCAAGATCCCCTTTGCTTCCTCCTTGTCGCAATCCATTATGTACTGGATCCCGCTAATCTCGCTTGCTATGTGTGTTAAAGCAGCAATATCATTCCTTGAGATATAATCTAACGAAAACTTTCTCGCGCCACACATAATTTGCTTGATCCCCTGTTCGAGTCTCTGCATATAGGTATACAGCCCCATAGCACCTGTAGGAATGGCATCAAACCTGTCTTTAAATTCACGCTTGAGTTCAGGAGCAGTAATAAATATCTGTTCTTTCGTTCGCCCAAACCGCGTAATATAAACAGGTGTCTCATTCGCTTCTACTCTTTTACCTATGTTTTTGCCTACCATTGCAGCGGTAAGTGGCGCTCTTGCCATGCCAATAAGTTTAAAGTAAGGCGCTCCTAATGCCAAACCTTTAAAGATCTGGTCTTCCAATGTAAATCCAGAAGCAATTGCAACATCAGGAATATATTTACCTTTACTTGCCAATCTGTCAAGGTATTGATAGAGAAGTGACCAAAGCTCAACACCCGGCACACCCCATTCATTCATCATTCTCCACGGGCTCATTCCCGTTCCACCGCCTGCTGCATCTACAGTCAGTAAGTCAATCTTTGCCTCGGATGCACATTTTAATGCAAGAGCAAGGTCTTTTGGTCTGTATGCTCCGGTCTTAAGAGATATATATTGCGCCCCTACCGCCCTTAATTCTTCTATCCTTTTACAAAAGCTTTCCAGATCGACCATGCCAACCCTTGAATGCCTTTCAAACTCATCGAAAGAATGGCTTTCAAATGCTTCTATAACATCCTGGTCATAACAATCCGGCAATACAATATATCCCCTATCTTTTAGCATCTGGGCACGCTGTAAGTTTTTAATCTTTACTTCACCGCCAATGTTTTTTGCCCCCTGTCCCCATTTGAGTTCTACTGCCTTCACGCCTAATTTCTCTATTGCATATTCATGCAATCCAAGCCTCGTATCTTCGATGTTTGCCTGTACAACAATAGCCCCATAGCCATCTTGTTGCCAATCCTTAAAGAGTTTCACCCGTTTTTCCAGCTCCGGGGAATGTCGCACTCTACCTTTTTCAATTTTTGCCTCCGGGTCCATACCACACACGTTCTCCCCAATGGTGACTATTATTCCTGAAAGTGCAGCACCAATGGCAAGCCCTTCCCAGTTATTTTTTGCTATAGCTGTTGAGCCAAGCCCGGGAATAACAATAGGTAACCGTGTTTTTATTCCCTTGTCTTGCCCTATTCTTTGCTCTAAATTAACATTCGTGAATAAGGCCTTGTCGGAATCTGGTTCTATTCCGTATGCACCACAACATGTCCCGAGTATGGTAAAGTGAGATAAATCCACAGGATACTTTTTCTCTCCCGCCGTGGTGATTATCCCGAATGGTTGAGGGTATATTACCTCTGTCCCCCTGTATGAAGATTTCCCAACTTCGCACATACCTATGCAGCCGTCTATACAGGTAGCGCACAGTCCGCTTGAGGGGACAATAGCGTCTTCCGTTCTGTTCTTTGTTAACGTTGCTGCTGTTGCATTAATTTTTCCAAAATCCATCTTTAGTCCTCCTTTTTCTCTTCAAATTTTTCTTTTACACACGTTCCGCACTCACCTTTCAGGCCCATCCAGCACGAAAAATTATCGTAAAATTCCAGGCAAGTCGGCTGAAGCGAGTTCTCACACCTGCCACAGAGCACGCTTTCAGGTGCTGCGCCCTCGCATCGCACAGTGCACACAGGGCAAATATACATGCATGCACCGCATTTCCTGCAATCTTCAGATGTTATATCGAATGGAGTAGTGATCTTTAGTTCATTCCCTCTGTTCACAAACCCAATGGCCTTTGCCATCATCTGTTCCTCACACATCCTGACACATAGTCCGCAGTGAATACAATCCTCCCACTTTGGGGTGAATCTAACTTGTTGTAATCCCCATCTTGCCGCAAGATCCTGAAGTGTCTTGGATGTTGGACATTGTGAGATCAACAATTCAAGTATCATTTTTCTTGCACGTATAACCCTCACAGTTGCTGTATGCACTACGAGACCTTCCTCAACCGCATACGTACAGGAACTTACCATCTTCGTGTTATCACCTTCGCCTATCTCTACTACGCAAAGGCGACAGCCACCTCCTGGCGAAAGTCCCTCGTGATAGCACAGCGCTGGAATGTCTATCCCAAGAAACCTTGCCGCCTCAAGCACTGTCCAGCCTTCTGGTGCGTCAAAACCTATTCCATCAATTGTTATGTTAGGCATTTTCAACTCCCGTTTTCAAAACTGCATCGAATTTACATAAATCGTAACATTTGCCACACCTTGCACACTTATCCTGCACTATTGAGTGGGGTCCTTTAACCTCACCTTCTATTGCCTTCTCAGGGCAATTTTTTTTGCAGATCCCACAGCCTGTGCACTTTTCATTATCTATTATGTACTGAATAAAAGCCTTACACACCAAGGCAGGGCATCTTTTTTCCTCTATATGAGCAATATATTCATCCCTAAAATATCGTAACGTTGAAAGTACAGGGTTCGGCGCAGTCTGCCCAAGGCCGCACAAGGAGGCATCCTTTATTACCTTTCCAAGTTCTTCAAGCAAAGCCAGGTCCTCTATGTTCCCTCTGCCTTCTGTTATATTTGTGAGAATCTCATTCATTCTTTGTATGCCTTCCCTGCAGGTTGAGCACTTTCCGCAGGATTCTCCCTTCAGGAAATTGGTATAATATCGTGCAATATCAACCATGCAGGTATCTTCATCCATTACGATCATACCACCAGATCCCATGATCGAACCTGCCGCGGTCAGGCTTTCGTAATCTATTGGTAGGTCAAACATATTTTCCGGGATGCAGCCGCCCGAGGGTCCACCAGTTTGAACCGCCTTAATCCTTTTTTTATCCCAAGGGCCACCTCCAATGTTATAAACGACTTGCCTGATGGTAGTACCAAAAGGCACTTCTACAAGTCCGCTGTTTCTTATCTTTCCAACCAGTGAGAAGATTTTAGTACCTCTATTGCCAGGCATGCCGACTTTTGTGTATTTGTCTGCACCGTCACTAATGATTACAGGTACATTAGCCAGTGTTTCTACATTATTTATGCAGGTAGGGCACCCCCAAATTCCTTTATCAACAGGGTATGGGGGGCGCTGCTCGGGCTGTCCTATCTTTCCTTCAATCGATCGCATGAGCGCTGTTTCTTCTCCGCATACAAATGCTCCTGCCCCCCTGATAATTTTAATGTCGAAGTCAATATTCGTACCCATGATACCCTTACCCAATATCCCAATATCCCGTGCCTGGCGTAGCGCGATGAGTATGTGTTTGATGGCCAAGGGATATTCCCTCCTCACATAAATGTACCCTTGCCCTGCGCCAATAGCTATTCCGGCAATTATCATTCCTTCAATGATAGCATGGGGATTACCTTCTAAAAGACTGCGGTCCATATAGGCACCAGGATCTCCTTCGTCAGCATTGCATACCACGAACTTTTTTGTTGAGCCATTACCGGATCTCCTGGCAGATTCCCATTTCCTGCCAGCAGGAAAGCCGGCTCCTCCACGACCCCTGAGTCCCGCCTTTGTAATCTCGTTGATAATCCAGTCAGGATCAGGGTTGGATATTACTTTCTCAAATGCGGCGTAGCCCCTCGCCCTTAAATAGTCGAAAATCCTTATTGGATCCAGTTGTTGATTTTTACCCAAAATTGTTCGCGTTTGATTCTTGAAAAGAGGAATCTCTTGCATGGAATGATATTTCTTTTGGCCCCCATTTTCCCTGTAAACCATCTCTTCGATTATATTTCCTTCAACACTGGCATCAATAATTCTTTTCACATCTTCCATTGCTGGCTTCGGATAAATAGTATTGCCTGGCTCAACCAGCATGAATGGCTCCATCTCGCAATTACCCAAACAGCCTGTAATCCTCAATGATATTTGGTCATGAAGGTTTTGCTCAAGTATGTGGCGCTTTGTTATCCGTATGATATCATTCGCACCGCTTGCCTGACCGCATGTACCTGCACTGATTACAATACAGGGTTTATCCTCTTCAGGCTCATCCAGAATGAGTTGACGAAAATTGATGAAATCTTCAACAGACGAGATTCGTTCCATTCGATTATCCTTTTCTTTGAATTAACAGCAAACCGCAATGTTATTTCTGCCTGTCAAACATCTAACCTATGCCCTTTGCACCCTCGGCGAGGGCACACTTGAGCCATGCCGCCCCCGCGTACAATCATCGGCACCATTATTATACCGCATTCTGGACACTCAAATGCTCCGATGAGTTCTGAGTGGCAATGGGGGCAAAAATAGTGTGCCACTACACCCAAATCCCTGTGATGCTCCGATTCAAAATTATCACTACCATACAGGGAAGACAACCTATGCCATCCATGCTGACGACCGAATGAAATAGTAACCCGGATGGATGGGTAGCCATCAATGGCATGTTCCGGGTCCATTAAACTATGGTTGCAACGAGGGCAGTTGACCTGTACGGGGAAAATCCGTTTATCGGCTTTGATCTTTTCTTTATCCAATCCTGCAGATGCCTCATCTATTATTTTTCTCACATCTGCAGTCTTCACATTCGAGAAGTATCTGCCATCCACAACTACAATCGGCCCAAGGGCACAGGCCCCTAAACAATTAACAGTTTCTAAGGTAAACTCTTTATCAGAGCTAGTTTCACCAGGTTGTATTCCAAGTTGATTTATGAGCTCCGCTGCAATAGCTACAGCACCTCGAACGTGGCATGATGTACCAACACATACGGAAACCAGGTGCTTACCTCTAGGGCTTAGCCTGAACGATTTATAGAAGGTTGCCACTCCATAAATATTTCTCAAAGGCATTTCTAAACTATTCGAGACCTGCCTTAGAACATCTTCAGGCAAATAATTGTATTGCTCCTGGATGTCTCCCAAGATATTAACGAGATGTCCATCATGCTGCAAAATAAGGTTTTCAACAAATTTTGATGCCTCTAACATAATAAACTCCAAAAAATAGTGGGATCTGTAAGTTACTCTGATGTAACCCCGCTCTGTCTATTGAGGCAAGGGGGTCTAGTATCAATAGCCTATTGAAAAGGGAAATTGGTGTTTTGATGGAATGCCATAGGAGAGACAATAAAAAAGCCCACCCCTGCAAATCAGGGTTGGGCTTCCTTTCATAAAGTTCAATATTGCAGACTACGTCGTCTTTAGACATCATTGTCTTCTTGAATAATACGCCTTTGTATTATTGCTAACTAAAATGTAAGATTACTATAATATCAACAAAACTGTTTGTCAAATCCTTTTTAAGCTTTCCCTTTGGCTATAACTCTTGGGAGATAATAACCGCCTCAGCAATCTCACGCATAGATTTTCGGCTATCCATGCTCTTTTTTTGCAACCACCGAAAAGCCTTGTCAGCTGGCAAATTCTTTTGAACCATCAATATCTCTTTGGCTTTATCAATTTTTTTTCTCGTTTTCAATTCCTCCTCAATGACTCTCGTTTTTACTAGAAGTTCTGTATTTTCAATCGCTATAGCTGCCTGATTGGCCAGCGTCTTTATGAGGTTGATTTCTGTTTCCGAAAACTCATGAGGCTCCACAGTAAAACAATCTAACACACCTATCACTGAGCCATCCTTGAGGCATAAGGGAACGCCGATCATGGATACAAGGCCCAACTTTTTTGCCATCTCCTTTTCCTTAAATCTTGGCTCCTTTAAAACGTCCTCAAGCATTAGTGTGCAGTTATGGGTGGCTATATATCCCACCACGCCCTCATTCATATTCAGGGATCTATCTTTGAAGTAATCAGGGTCCATAGACTGCGTAGCCTTTAGCAGCAATTTCTTTCCCCCTTTACTCTCATCCACCAACCAGAGTGAACAGATTTCTACACCAGTGACTTTGGCTGTTACCATCACTATCAGTTTGAGAATGTCTTCCAGATACAAGTCAGAGGTGATGGCCTGACTGATATCCATAAGGCCCTTTATATACTTATCGTAGGTTTCCGGTATGATTTTCTCCATTGATAATCAGTTCCCATTCTGTTATAAAAGTTTATTATTTGATTGATTCGTGCCATTCCTTAACAATAACATCCTGCCAAATCCCTGATTTTGATGAAGGAACAATACTACTAATAGCCTATTTCAGTATTACCTTTAAAGTCCACTAAATTATTTTATTTTACAATATTTATTCTAGAAAATTCCACTCCTTTTCATCACACTTACCCCTAAAAGTAATATTTTTTGTTCGTTGATAGGATATTGTACTGATCAATTCAAAACTTGCAATCATTATGATAGATACCCGAAAAAACATGAGAGAGATCGCAGAGACAATCATATTTCCCCAGTACATAAAAATAAAGAC
>JAFDHR010000058.1 GCA_019308645.1 Deltaproteobacteria bacterium | reverse complement strand
TTTAAGATCTTCAGCGCTACCGCTCATGTGCCCGTATTCGTGCTCATGCTCGGCGGGGTCGGGTGGATGGCTGGCCCGGCATGCTTGATCCCCGAGCAGAGTATTGCCCTCTATGAGCTGGCATGCCAGAAAAGGTGGGAGGAGGCATTGCACCTCCAAAAGAAACTGTGGCCCCTCAACGTGGCTTTTCAGCGCTACTCCTTTGCTTCATGTGTGAAAGCGGGATTGGAGATGCAAGGGTTTCCTGTAGGCTCTCCACTACCCCCTCAGAGGCAATTAGATGAAGAGGGAAAAAGGGTAGTTTCTCAGATATTGACCAATATTGGTGTTCTATAACGGACGAGGTATCACGTATAAGCAACCTGTTATTTACACTTTATGATTGACAGGAGAGAAATAGGAAAATAGGATGCTACTGTCGAAGTCTCATTAGGGCTACGATTTCTATTTGATGTGGTAATAATATTTTTGGCAAAGTAAACAGCCTAGGAGCCTGTCCGAGAACTCAACAAAGTTGTCATTTCGAGCGTAGCGAGAAATCTTATTTTATTGAAAATAGGTAAGTTTTAGATTTCTCCTTTCAGTCGAAATGACATGAAGATCTTTCTCGGACAGGCTCCTAGTAAAGTGACAAAGGAGGTGGTGCTTATGGGTATAGATAGTTCGGGATGCTGAGATGCTAAATTAACAATAAAATACAAGGAGGAAAAAATGAAAAAGGTTAAGTTGGCATTGGTTTTAGGATTGACTGTGGTGTTAGTATCGGCATTTGCTTTACCTGGCGCAGCTGCCGAAAAAAAGATGTTGAGATGGGGGGCGGCTAATCCAATGAGCTATTATTATAAGGCATCCGCTTTGATGGCAGATTTCTTGCGAAGGGGTATGCCGGATTACGACCTCACCATCTACCCATACGTTTCAACCACCGCTAACATCAAGAGCTTTTTAGTGGGTGACCTCGAATCCGTATATGCGGCCGAGCCCGGATTTGGAAAATTGTACGCGTTTAAAAAACCATTTAAGGGCTTTGAACCCAACGTAAAGAAAATGCCAGTCCAGGGTCTTTGGCTCTACACCATGGAAACACACATATTGACTTTACCGAAGAACAAAAACAAGTTTCGTACCTGGGAGGACTTAGACGGCAAGAAAATCTTCATGACGAAGGCGGGATATATGAACCATATCAACATCTTCCGGGCTATGGAGGACATCTGTGGTCTGGATGTTACTCACGTCGAAGTTGATATGGGAAAGGTTGCAGGTGCTCTAAGAGCGAGAACCATAGACGCCACGGCAGCTTACACAACGGCTTTGGTATCTTTGGCTGGCTGGATTAAGGTGCTTGATGTGGCCACCCCCCTGCAGGGAGTGAACCCAACCCCAACACAAATCAAGAAACTAACAGCGGCAGGTTTTACTCCGGCGAAGATCAACATGAAGAAGGCGTATACCAGAGACCTGGGAGTGGATGAACTCTATGGCGTGCCCTTTTACTTCGGCCAGCATTTCGGGCTCGATTTTCCGGAAGATTCTGTTTATAGAATTCTCAAAGTACTTGAAAAGTCGGCAGGTGATCTGGCTAAGATCGAGGCTGGTTTTGGACCACTAGCCAAAGACTTCGCTGGTTTCCAAGTCCTGGGGATACAGAGTATACCCGAGGTTCCAGTACATCCGGGATTGGCGAAATATCTGAAGGAAAAGGGATTATGGGATTCATCATGGAAAATAGCTACTGACAAAACGATCGCGGCAGCGATAGATGCGATGAAAGCTAAAATGCGCTGAGCTTCTTGGGGAAAACTAAGAGGTAGTTAAGGTTTTAAATAGGGGGCTCACCCCTGTAAAACTCCGATAAGGTGTGAGCCCCCTTATACTTACAATGCTTTGCTGCTATCCGTTTAGTATATCACCTCTGCAATTAGCTCGTTTACTCTTTTTAACTCAAACCGTTAGTGTAGGGAAAACATGAAAAACAATTCCGTGCAAGACGGAGCGAATTCACTGGCTGAAATGCGTAAATTCATAACCCCCGTCTATCTTATAGCCACTATCGTATATTTAGGTTTTTCGCTACATTATTTCTTAACCGGCTTAGGAGGAACAATGCTCCTTGCCATAACTGTAGTCCCAATAGCATACGTGCTGTGGGTATTGAATTCCTTTGTAGCCGGAGAGCTGCCATATCCACGTCTTGGACTTAAACCCAATATTGCCATAGCCGGCGTGTACATCGCTATGTGCATCTTTTCCATAATATACATGAGAGTGGAGTTTGAATCACTCATTTATTTGAGAGCTGGTTTCTATAACACGCCTGACAAAATCGTAGGAGTGATGATGCTTGGTCTCGTGATCGAATATACCAGACGGGAGCATATTACACTCTTTTATCTCATCCTGCTTCTCATGCTTTATTCCGTTTACGGGTGGATTTTCCCAGGTATACTTGGTCATCCCGGGGTCTCCTGGATGAGAGTAATAACATCTTCTTCCGTTGAGATCTCATTGGGCCTATTTGGAACGTATGCACAAATCGGGGTAGGCGTTATCGCAGCATTTTTCATGTTTTTGGGCATTGCACAGGGATTTGGTGTTCAGGAATCTATTATCAAAACTTTCACCGGGATATTTGCTAAACGTAAAACCCTCATTCCACAAACGGCGGTGGTGACTTCAATGGCTATTGCTACCTGTAGTGGATCGGGAGCAGCGAATGCAGCCATAACCGGGCAGTACACGATACCGTTGATGAAGAAAGCAGGGTTCCCCGCTCTTCACGCCGGTGCTGTGGAAGCTTCATCTTCGTTAGGAGGCCTGCTTATGCCACCAGTCATGGCAATAGCCGGTTTCCTCATGGCTGACTTTCTAGGCGTGACTTATTTCGAGGTTATAGCTCGAGGATATGCGCCAGCACTCATTTTCTTTGGTATCATATCCTTATCGGTTTACCTCTTTACAGCGCGCTTCCTGCGGGGAAGGGGAAGTGGCCCAACTTCAGCACTGGATTCCATTATCGAAAGATTCTCCAGAGTGGACGTGGTCAGCACAGCGATGTTCTTTGCCTTCATCGGAGTTTTGATCTATTTGATGGGTGTGCTTTGGTTTGAAGCATCAAGGGCCGCACTAGACATTGCGATCGGTCTCTTTATCACCGCCTCCGTACTCCGAATGTATGTCCATCCTGGGAAGATCTCAGATAAGATAAAGGAATGGGGTAGGTGTTTCCGCCGAGCCATAGAGGCATTTGCCGGGGTCACCGCTCCGCTCGTTCTCTTGCTCGCCATGCTCGGGGTGATGGTAAATCTGTTCGTGGTTAGTGGATGGATGATTAAGCTAATGGCACTACTGGCGACGATTGGAGAATTCCATGTCGTAGCCCTTATCGGAGTGGGGTTCGTAATTGGGGTCTTCTTAGGGCTGGGAATACCTCCGTCGGCCTGTTACATACTCTCAGCCGTGGTAGTCATCCCGCCTATGATACGAATCGGGATCAACCCCTGGGTCGCTCATTTCTTCTTATTTTTCGTAGCGGTAATATCCGAATATACGCCGCCAACCTCACTCGTCGCTGCCGTTGCTTCGCGTATTTCAGGTGCCTCCTTCATGAAGACGATGATGGTAACGCTGCAAATATCTCTTCCATTTTTCTTCCTCACATTCGCGATTTTCAATTGGGATATTTTGTTGTTGGAGCCTGGTTTAGCACAAATGGCTGCTCTGGTTGTGCTAATTATTGGATGCTCGACAGCAGCTGCCGCCATCCACGGTAGACTTTTTGAACGTAAAAGGTATGACCTTCCTTCAAGGCTTTTAGTCCTCATAGTGGCGCTATTTATCTTGTTCTATCCTCGAGGTACCCTTTCGGCATTGGCATTGATACCAGCCGTGGCTATGATAGTCCTGGTGATCCGGCGGACAGAAAAAATATCGGTATCTTCTTAGGATTGCTATATTCTCTCCACTGGCCTCCACACGCCTGACCTGGGTCTGGAAAACATGAAGGAGATGAGAGAGGTTTGGTTAGCGATAGGAAAGGATGGTTAGGTAGAGTAGAGAGCTGGCGTAGTAGTGTAGAAAACCCATTTAACAGAATCAGGTAAAGAAAAAGTGACTGGTAAAACTCAAGAAAGCATGGATCTTAAAAAAGCAACCAGGGCAATAATTACCACAATTATCGATAATTATACTGATGTACTTCTGCCTTCCAGCGACAGGGTGAAGAGGGCTCCTCTTGCCAAAGGAAACGTTCGAAGACCCCCTCTTCTGGCAGAACATGGTTTCAGTGTCTTGGTAGAGGCTTCTGAGGATTCAGAATCCCACACTATACTTATGGATTTTGGTATCTCCAAGATAGGAGTACCTCATAATTTAAATGTCCTTGAAATCGATTTAGATAGAATCGAAGCCTTTATAATTTCTCACGGACACCATGATCACGTTGGGGCTATTGTCGAAGCGTTAAGCCCTTTGTCAAAAAAGCCTCGCCCTGTTGTCGTTCATCCTGACGCATTTATAAGTACCCGTTTTCGCACGTCACCCGACGGGAAAAAGGTTCCCATTCCCGGCCTCAAGAAGGGCCTCATTGAGGAAACCGGAAATGAGGTGGTTGAGGGGCGGTCTCCTGTTTTGCTTGCCTCTGACTATGTCCTGACTTTGGGCGAAATCCCTCGGATTACTGATTTCGAAAAGGGGATACCCACGGCCTTTTATGAGCAAGGCGGTGAGATTCTTAAAGATCTCATCAGGGACGACACGGGGATTGTCTTAGATATCAAAGGCAAAGGTCTGGTAGTTATCAGCGGGTGTGCTCATGCGGGTATAATAAATACGGTTCGGCATGCTCAGGAGATTACCGGTGTCGAAGAAATATTCTGTGTCATGGGGGGATTTCACCTGGCTGGCCCTAATGGTGAGCAGGTTACAGAAAGGACCATTGAAGAGATGAAAAAAATCAATCCCGGGATAATTGTACCCTGTCACTGTACAGGCTTGAAGGCCGCACAGGAGTTTGAAAAAGTCTTTCCAAAAGCATTTGTCCTAAATGCCTCTGGCACAACAATACATTTATAAAGGTGTTTACCGCCGCCCTTTAATGCCCCACCCGGGAGGGTGGGGATGGAGGCGGCTAATGAATTATTTCCTTTTTTCAAGACCCGCCCGGAAGGGCGGGGTCGTTGACTTGTGGAATCTTTGTTTAATGTTGAGTTTGGTTTCATAAAGGATATAGTCAATTTCACATACATTAAGTGATTGATAAGGCAAAGCCTGAAGAGGATAATTTCCTCAACAAATCATCAGCCACTCAACTGAAAAATAGCTTTTCTGATTGCATCCCCAACTTCGTGAGTCTTACTCATACCCCCCATGTCAGCTGTTCTCACCTCTCCCGAGGCAAGGATTTTTTGGATGGCTTCCTGTATATCTTTAGCTCCTTGTTTTTCTCCCAAATGCTCCAACATCATCCGAATTGACTCAATAGTGGCAATGGGATTAACAACAGCCTTTCCCTCATATTTGGGGGCTGATCCATGAATCGGTTCAAACATGGATGGATAGCTTTTTTCCGGATTAATGTTACCACCAGCAGCAAATCCCATTCCTCCTTGAAGCATGGCTCCTAAATCCGTAATGATATCCCCAAAAAGATTAGAGGCCACAATAACATCGAAATACTCAGGCTTTTTTATCAACCACATGGTCATGGCGTCCACCAAGGTCTTATCGGTTTTTATATCAGGGTAGTTTTTTGATACCTTGTCATATATAGAATCCCAAAAGACCATAGAGTAGTTGAGAGCATTGGATTTTGTGCAATTAGTCACCATACCCACTGGAGCCTTGTATCCAAATTTATTTCTCTCGCGAGCCAGCTCAAAAGCGTATCGTATAGTCCTCTCACATCCCTTCTGAGTGAAAATGCCAGTCTGTAAGGCAAAGGCATCAGGTGATCCGAGCTTGAAAAAGCCGCCTATCCCTGAATACTCTCCTTCGGTGTTTTCTCTTACAACCGCCATATCGATATTTTTAGGGGTAGCGGTTTTAACAGGAGTGTCAACACCAGGATAGAGTTTTATAGGCCGTAGGTTAACATATTGGTCAAATCCCTTTCGAATTGTGAGTAGAAGGGTTAAAGAAATGTGATCGGGTACCTTATTGGCATCTCCAATACAGCCCAAGAAGATAGAATCAAAATTCTTTAAGAGGTCGAGCATGTTATCAGGCATCATCTTGCCATGTTTTAGATAGTAGTCGCATCCCCAATTAAAATCCTCTATCTGTAGCTCAAATAAGTATTTCTCAGCTACGGCTTTCAAAATCTTAATTCCTTCTCTAGCCAACTCTTTTCCAACGCCATCCCCTGGAATAACTGCGATATCATAGGATTTCATAATCGTTCTCCTTTCTTGCGAAGTCCTCCTTTTATAAATTCGATAACGAACGTATCCACGCAGGACTTAGAGCAGCTGAGTAAGAATTGTGCTTTTCACATCTTTTCGTTTTGCCAGTCTCTCGATAAGTCAGGATACGGGCCGGAAAGGCAGAGCTCCTCTCGAAAGATCGTTCTCTAGCTCGATCAATATGTTGACTTTCCTTGTTCCACTATTTTGCCGTTAACTTCTGATATGCCTCCTGAATATCCTTAAACTTCTTTTCCGCTAATTCTTTGAATTCCTCTCCCAGATGATCAACCTTGTCAGGATGGTATTTGTTAGCCAATTTTCTGTAGGCATTTTTTATCTCACTTGCTGAGGCATGCCTGTTCACTCCTAAGATAGTATATGGGTCACGGATTGAAAATTGTGCCCCGGTTTGGCCCCTTTGTTTATTCTCTTGATGTGCTTCACCGCGGGCGTCTTCCCCTTTTCGATAATACTCTTGCTTAAATTGAGACTTCATTTTGGCTGGTCGGTAAATAAAATACCAGTACAGCAGTCCCACGGTGATGGCATCCTCAAACCACCCGATAGGCCCTACCAAAAATTCAGGCAAAAGATCAAAGGGGCTCAAGACATAAAGTATCAAAAATAAATAAATCCAGACTCGCATTTCCTAAAACAATTTCTTAGAGGCCAATTTTTGTCCCTACACTGTTAAGCGAAAAGGATGAAGGGAATTCCTCTGAAAACCTCTTAATGGCCTCCCACCCTGTACAATGCATAGGGATAATAACTGAAGGATTAATTTTTTTAAACTCAATAATTGTTTTTTCTATTATAGGCTCAAAAATGGGTCCTGACAGATGAAAACCACCCAAAACAGCATGAATTTTATCAATGCCTGTTATCTTTCTGGCATAAAAAACAGTATTGATAATACCAGCATGAGCACATCCAGAGATTATCACTAACCCCTTATTTTTTACCTTTATTACAATGGACTGATCATCACGTATTATATCTGGCTCCACCTTTCCATTCCTTTCCATAGAGGCATTAGGTAATCCCTTTTCAAATTCAGTTACCCTTTCAACCTCTCCTGTTACCGCTATCATGTTATCTGTCAGCAAAGATGGGGATTTCTCTTCAACTATTTTAAGGCCGGTGTTTTCTACATCCTCTCTTATGAGGGTTTGGGGGAACATAAGTTTTCTGCCATCATCGAGCCCAAAGAAACGGGGAGAAATAAAGGCATCAGGATGAAGTATCAAGGGAATAGATTTCCCCAGACTCTTAGCTATAGGATAGAGTGCACCAGTATGATCCATATGGCCATGGCTGAGGACAATGGCCTCTATATGTCGTGGATCCACTCTCAAAATCTCCATGTTATGGGGTACACCAATTTTAGTATATCCACAATCAAAGAGGATACAATGAGATTCCTTATCTCTTTTTACTGTAATCATGAGAGAGAGACCATGCTCGGCCAAGAGAGCATCATCGGGGATATTTCCTTTTATTGCGAGTGGAGGTCGCGTAACCCCAGGGGAATTTCTCAGAAGAACATCAACATAGTTATCCATAAGGGTAGTTACCTCAACGCTGTCAACCTCTTTCAATTCATTTGCTACGTCATTTGGCATTTTTTTCTCCTTTCATAAAATTGAAAAGCCCTATTCCAGGCTTCAGTTTTTTTTGAGCTTCCAATAATGATGAACCCGTAAAAAGTCTCAACAACATGTCATTTCGAGCGAAGCGAGAAATCTTACCAATGTAACTTGCTGAAAACACAAGATTTCTCCCTCTGGTCGAAATGACACATTCACTAAATCCGACTTTTTACGAAGTCGTCAATAATAATATTTAGAATTGTTTTTGATTATACCTTAAAAATGCTTGTATCACAACTTTTCTGTGCTCATTTAGTGATTCTAAGTTTGGCATGCCTTCCTATCAATTCTCCTCCCAAGAAAATGGATTGTCTTTGCTAAAATCAGGAACTAAATGTTCTTTGGAAGCAAATGCGTGTGTTTGCATGTAGACATTTTCAAAGCCCAATTCCTCTGCCTTGGCCAGAACCCCATCATATTCATCTTTTGAAATTTCTCTATTTATTTCATCTGGGACATCATTGCATGGGTAAAACTGGCTCATCAGACTTAAATAAACTTTGGTAGAAATATTAGTTGCAATCCATTCCAATATTGTGCATGATTCTTTCATATGCCCCGGTAAAATCAAGTGTCTTATAATCAGCCCTTTCTTTGC
The DNA here is from genome assembly GCA_019308645.1 of Deltaproteobacteria bacterium. The sequence continues at coordinate 951 of JAFDHR010000058.1, read as the reverse complement.
ATTTCCCTCATTATCAATTTCCAGGTTTCCTACCTGTCTGTACATTTCTTTTATTGCCGTAATAGTCTTATCGGGATAGTCCGGGGCATTAGACAATCTACGTGCTGAATCGTTCCTGATATATTTAAAATCAGGCATATAAATATCAATAATCCCATCAAGATTTAGAATCGTTTCATATGAATCATACGCACTTGTATTGTAAACAATGGGGATATTTAGTCCGAGAGTAAAAGCCCTTTTCAATGCCTCAAGAATAGGCAGAATAACATGTGTAGGGGTAACTAAATTTATATTTAGAGCCTTTTTTTCTTGCAAAACTAAAAAAATAGAGGCTAACTTATCAGGTGAAAGGCTAGTTCCATAGACCTTCCAGCTAATTTGGTAATTCTGGCAGTAAATGCATTTCAGATTACAACCGGCAAAAAATACCGCCCCTGATCCAGAAAGCGAAGATTTTGTTTGTAGATTATTTTTGTAATCATAATAGCCACTCAGACATGGTTCTTCTCCGAAATGAAGGCAATAGTGAGCCACAAGAGCACTATTATCAACCCCACAGAAACCGATTTCGCCTCTATCTCTATTGACATGGCACATTCTCGGGCAGAGATGGCAATCAGATCTGTTGTCAGAAAGCGCGTCTATGGCATTTTTAGTGAGACGTATTTTTTGATCCCTTTTTTGCATTGACAGAAATAAAGTGATTTTGTAATGTCACCTGAAAGTAGCAAAAAGTTGCTCGTTTTCAAGGCTTTACAATAAAAAGCTTTCAATCTCAAAGAAAATTTCAAAAAAACTTTTTCCTTCGCCCTCCAAGGACAAAAAATGAAAATTAAATTTTGGGGAACTAGAGGATCTACACCAGTACCAGGAAAAGATACCATTATCTACGGAGGAAATACAACCTGCCTGGAGATGGATCTTATGAGTGGAAAAAAGATAATAATA
>JAFDHR010000549.1 GCA_019308645.1 Deltaproteobacteria bacterium | reverse complement strand
AGGCACCCCCCACTGTTACAGTTGTGGGGAATGCCCTTATTCAGGGGCACGGGCATATATCACCACGATACGGTGTTAAGTCAGATATGATAAATGGGATGGAGGTAGTGCTCCCAACAGGTGAGGTATGCAAGATAGGATCGTGCTCTGTTAGCCCATATTGGTTTACAAGAGGGCCACTACCAGATTTATCAGGGCTGTTTATTGGATGGTTTGGAACAACTGGCGTTGTAACAAAGCTTTCTATACGGCTCTATCCCAAACCACCATACAGGGAGGTAATGGCCTTTTCCACAGATGATATAGATTCAATAACAGATGCCATTCGTGAGGTTATGCATCTCGATTTATTAGAGGATTTCTTCCTTATAACCCAGGAGAAGCCAGATTGGATGAATCATGTCTTTTTTGTCATTATTGTATCCGCACATGCGAAAGAGGAACTTGAGCTTAAAAAAGATATGTATAAAAAGTTATTTCGGGCGTTTAAAGGAGGAGACACTGTAAAGTTTGTGGAAGATCTACATCCGGCACTTGAGAAAAGATTCCTGGATGTTCCACCTCTAGCTGCCCTGGCAGCAGACTTTAGAAAGGGCGGGGGCTTTGAATATACCGGTGCAATATTGCCCATAGATAAGGTTCCGGAGGCATGGAGAAAGGGAATAGAGATTGCGCATAAATATGGCATGATAGTCTCCTATGTGCACCAGGTCTTAATGGGTAACAGCATTATGTTCGGGTTTAATTATTCCTTTAACAGAGCTGATGAGGAGGATGTGGAAAAAACCAGAAAAGCCCTTGATGAGTCAAACAGGCTGACCTTTGAGTTGGGGGGGATAGTTTGGAAGGGTGAGGTAGGAGCACAAAAATTAGCAATGGAAAGAATGGATCCAAATACTGCCGACCTAATAAAGAAGATTAAGGGGCTTTTAGACCCAAATAGTATTATGAATCCAGGAAACTGGGAGAAGTAATATAGAGAATTCTTGTGCAGTTTAATATTGACTTTAATAACCGCTGTGTTAGAAATATTAAACAGTAGGATTTTTAAGTGTTTTCAATTAGGGGTGGTAAGGTAAGTGCTTAGTTTATTAACATTAAAAGGAGGGTTTATCATGAAAAAAGCATTCTGGATATTTACTGTTTTATTGGGTTTTTTCACTTTCTTTGTTATTTACCCATTATCCTCTGATGCAAGGCCAATTAAAGTAGGTATTATAGACTGCTATAGTGGTCCGGCTGCTGTATTCGGCAAAGATGCCCTTAATGGCTTTAAACTGGCCTTGAAAGATATTAATAGGGTAAAAAGATTGAGTTTACCACCAGAGATACCAAGTTCAAGGTTGATATCGCCCTTAATATGGCCAAGGAATTGGTCATGAGAGAAGATGTTGATGTCCTTGTTGGCACCATCAACAGTGGGGCAGCATTGGCTGTATCCTCTGCTGTTGCCAAAAAGGAGAAGGTTCCCTTTATGGTTTGGATTTCTAAAAGCGAGAGAATCACTGGGGAGAAGGGCCATCGTTACGTCTTTTCAACCGGTGAAAATACGGCCATGGCAGGCAAAGCCGGGGGTGTTGCCCTGTCTAAAAAACCCTACGTAAAATACTGGGTCGGTGGGGACGATTATTCCTATGGTCATGATATTGCGAATGCTGCCTGGAGGAACCTGAAGGCACTGAAGCCCGATGTAGAGATGATCGGAAAATCGTGGTGGAAGCCGGGCGAACCCGACCTTGCCCCTTATATCATACCCATTTTAGGGGCTAAACCGGATGCCGTCATTTTCTGCACCGGTGGCCGTAGCATGACCAATATCATGAAAGCGATCAAGGCAACCGGCGTGGCGGAGAAAGTTCCCATCTGGGTTCACACCGGCACAGACCACACCGTTCTGAAGCCTCTGGGTGCGGAGGGCCCGGAGGGTGTGATGGGTACCATGGATTATCATTTCTATTATCCTGAGACAGCAGCGAACATGGCATTTGTTGAGGCATTTCAAGCTGCCTATGGGGGACCTCCCGGTTTTCCTGCGTTTCACGGTTATATCACAGCCCATTTTATAGCCGAGGCATATAAGAAAGCAGGATCTGTGGACAAAGAAAAATTCATCGATGCTTTGGAAGGGCTGAAAATCGAAAGCCCTGCAGGTGAGTTAGAGATGCGAGCTTGTGATCATCAAGTGACGCTTCCGATGTACTTGGGAGTAACCAAGATGTCGGCAAAATACGGTTGTGTAATCTCCGCAGATATTATAACGCTGACCGGCGATGAGGTACTGCCGACATGCGATGAGATCAGGAAGGCACGAGGAAAGTAATATTTTAATGATAAAAGGGGTCAGTGATCTGGCCCCTTTTTTAAAGGAAAACCGTACTAATGGATATAGGGCAGGTATTTACCTTTTCTGCATTGGGTTCTCAATTCCTGGTTGGTCTTAGCCGGGCAATGATTTTGTTCATCGTTTCTGCTGGGATGAGCTTTGTTCTCGGTGTGCTCAGGGTACCGAATATTGCACATGGGTCCCTGTATATGATTGGAGCCTTTTCGGCATTTAGCCTTTCCAACCTGTTGGGCGGCGGTTCGGGCGGCTTTTGGCTGGCATTGATCATAGCCCCCTTTGTTGTGGCCCTCGTTGCGCTTGTAGCAGAGAGATCCCTGTTTTGCCATCTTTACGAAAGGGAGCATCTCATGCTGCTATTGTTCACCTTTGCATTGATGCTTATCCTGGGCGACCTTGTAAAGATGTTCTGGGGAGCGGATTACCGGTCGATCATGGCGCCCGACGTGCTTCAGGGTTCTGTATCCATACTGGGCTCGCCGTTTCCCCGGTATAACCTCTTTCTTCTCATCATTGGCCCCTGGGTAGGCGTTGGACTTTGGTTCTTTTCCAACAAAACCAAGATTGGGAAAATCGCACGAGCAGCAGCTGTTGATCGAGAGATGGTTGGTGCCATAGGGGTCAATGTGAGCTGGGTATTTGCCTTTGCATTTGTCTTGGGCTGTTTCCTTGCCGGATTGGGCGGGGCGTTGGTCTCCCCCATGGTAAGTGTGAGCATCGGGATGGATCAC
>JAFDHR010000057.1 GCA_019308645.1 Deltaproteobacteria bacterium | reverse complement strand
CTTCGGATGAGAAAGTTACGCACGAGATTCCATGGGCATGTAGCAGTACAGAGCCCACATTGGTAACAAGATTTGAGGGCCTCACCCCCAGCCTCAATTATAGCCTCTGCTGCCTCGCTGAGTGGATTTACGATATCCATGGTCTTTCTATCCCTGTTTCCTGCCACACCCCTCACCCTTTCCACATGGTGTTAGGGCCCTTTTTTCGAATTTCGGCCACCATTTGATACACCGTATCTCTAAAGATTCCACCCTCACTCGCGCTAATCCAACGCAGCCAGACTCGATCCTCATCAATGCCCATTTGATGCAAGATGGCCTTAAGGGCCTCTACACGGCGCATTGCCTTATAGTTACCTCTTTGGTAATGGCATTCTCCGGGATGGCAGCCACCGATAAGTACTCCATCCGCCCCAGTGACCAGTGCCTTAAGGATGTACACAGGGTCAATAGAGCCACTGCACATGACTCGGATTATTCGCACATTCGGCGGATAATGGAAGCGTGAAGTCCCAGCTAAGTCAGCGCCTCTATAGGAACACCAATTGCAGAAAAAAGCTACTATCCGTGGCTCAAATTCTGCCATCTGATCTTTGACACTTGAGTTTTCTTTTTTCCTACCCATTGTTTATAATACTGAAATTGTAAATGGACAAGGGTGCTTGGTTAAGCTATGGAACGGGAAAAATCCCCTCAATAAATCTTAATGAAAGGCCCTTAATTATCAGAAAATGGTTATAATTTAGCTATAATGTAACTATCATTTTCTATTGTCAATAAGAAATACACAGTCACTGAAAAGGTTGTCTGGTTCACCGTTCACCGTTCACGGTTGACATCCTATGCCTTGATTTTTATGAACTCACATGGCCTTTCGGCCACAACGAAGCATGAAAGAATTTCTCGTCATTCGTTACTCATTTAATAAGGAGGTAGAATGCCTTCTTATCTAGTTTCCAGTTTCAAGTTTCTTTCATATAAAATACTATATTAGGAAAAAACTTTGCCAGGTGAAGAAATATGGTATAAGGATGCCACAATATGTACATACAAAAGAAAGGAGAGAACAATGGCTAAACCAAAGGTCGTTTTTTATGGTTGTGCTTCCTGTGGCGGATGTGAGAAAGCAGTCATTGACCTTGAGGAAGATTTGCTGAAAGTATTGGATGCTATGGATATTGTTCTATGGCCGCTACTGTTTGATTCTACGATGAAAGATATTGCGGCTTTCAAAGACGGTGAGATAACGGTGAGCTTCATCAATGGGGCGGTAAGGATGGGTGATCAGGAGAAAATGGTGAAGATTCTAAGGCAAAAATCTCAGATCATAGTCGCCTTTGGCTCTTGTGCCCATATGGGAGGGATACCGGGGCTGGGAAACTTCTATACAAAGGATACGATTTTCCAAAGGGTTTATAAAGAAGGTGTGAGTGTGGAGAATCCAGAGGGTATTACTCCACAGGAGCGGACAACCCTTGATATAGGTGAACTCACTCTACCGGAGTTTTATGATACGGTAAAGACCTTAGACCAGGTTATCTCGGTGGATTACTACCTTCCCGGATGTCCACCACCACCCGATTTAATAATGAATGCGGTAAATGACATTCTTAAGGGAGAATTACCGGAAAAGGGGGCAGTGCTTGCTCCTAATAAGGCCTTATGTGATACGTGCCCAAGGGCGGAGGAAAGACGCGAGGGAATAGCAATAAAGGAAATAAAAAGACCGCAGGAAATCAAACTAAGCCCCTGGAAGTGTTTCCTTGAGCAAGGGATAATCTGCCTTGGTCCAGCTACCCGCTCAGGGTGTGGAGAAAGATGCATTAGGGCTAATATGCCATGTAGGGGTTGTATGGGTCCTGTAAAAGGGGATATAGACCAAGGGACAAAAGCCTTTTCAATGATTGCATCCATATTGGGAGTCGAAGAAGAAGAGGGAATAACAGAGGATGAGGTTAAAAGATTAATCAATGAAATTGTAGACCCAGCAGGGACATTTTACAGATTTAGCATGCCCGCCTCTCTCCTTAAAAGAAAGAAGATGGAATAGGAGAACAGAATGAGAAAGATAACCATAGAGAATATAACCAGACTCGAAGGGCATGGAAAGATAGAGATATTCCTTGATCAGAAAGGAAAGGTTGAAAGGGCATACTATCAAATCCCCAGGCTTCGTGGTTTCGAGAAGTTCTGTGAGGGAAGACCGGCAGAGGAGATGCCGAGAATAACACCAAGGATCTGTGGTGGATGCTCAACAGCTCACCATATGGCATCAGCTAAGGCCCTTGATGACCTCTTCATGATTGAGCCACCATCAACGGCGCATAAAATTCGAGAATTGATGTACATTGCCTATATTGCAGAGTATCATTTATTTCATTTCTTTTTCCTTGGCGGCCCAGACCTTATTGTTGGCCCGAGTACACCTGCCAAAGAAAGGAATATCACCGGTGTTATTGCCAAGATTGGTGCGGAAGCCAAAGGGAAGCTCATAGAGATACGGAAAAGGCTGAGAGGAGTTATAGAGGCAATTGGAGGGAGGATGATTCATCCTGTTTGCGGCCTGCCCGGAGGCGTATCAAAGCCTGTTACTGAAGAGGAAAGAAAGGCCTTTATACGAGCGGCTGAATTTCTGGTGGAATTTTCCGTATTTGTTGCATTTGCCCTTTGGGACAATACGGTACTCAAAAACAAGGAGTGCCTGAACCTTATCACAGGAGATATCTATAAACATACAACATATTATATGGGGCTGGTGGACGAGGCCAATAAAGTAAACTTCTTTGATGGCCGTATACGTATAGTTGAACCGGATGGTAAAGAGGTTGCCACATTTTTACCGCAGGAGTATCGTGATCATATCAGGCAACATGTTGAGCCGTGGACCTATATACGGTTCTCGTATCTCAAAAATCCTGGCTGGAAGGGGTTTATTGACGGACAAGAGAGCGGCGTTTTTAGAACAGGGTCATTGGCTCGGCTGAATGCAGCCGATGGGATGGCAACGCCACTGGCCCAAGAATATTATGAAAAGATGTATGCGGCATTGGGTGGAAAACCGGCACACAATACCCTTGCCTTCCACTGGGCTCGGCTCATTGAAATACTGTATGTCTCTGAGCGAATGCTGGAGCTTGTTGGTGACCCTGAGCTGACCTCCCCTGAGGTGATACAGCTACCCACAGAAACTCCAGCAGAAGGGATGGGAGTAGTAGAGGCCCCGGAAGGGACCGTGTTCCATCATTATGCAACCGATGGAAGAGGGATTATCACAGGGGTTAATGTGATTTCACCTACGCAAAATAATGCAGCCGCCATATGTATGTCTGTTGAAAAAGCGGCTCAATCGTTTATAGAAAAAGGCGATGTGTCTGATGAGGTTCTCAACATGATTGAGATGGCAGTGAGGGCCTATGGCCCCTGTAATGCCTGAACGAGAAGTCCGTTCAGTTATTAACCCGCCAGTAAGGCCTTACATTTCTCAATCAATGGAGGGAGGATCTGCCGATAATCGGCCACGACTCCTAGATCAGCTACCTTAAACATGCCGGAATCGGAATCCTTGTTTATTGCCACTATGAGCTTTGACTCCGAGCAGCCCGCCATGTGTTGTGATGCACCCCGTATCCCGACGGCAATATAAAGATCAGGCTTTACCGTCTTGCCTGAATCTCCGATCACCATGTTTGTTGTGGGTACCCACCCTTCATCGTACGGAACGGTTGTCGTACCTACTGCACCGCCCAATAGGGTGGCAAAATCTCGTAGTAGGTTAAGCCCCTCGGCATCACCAATTCCTCCTCCGCCTGAAACGATAACCTTTGCATCTTCCAGCTGTATCCCCTCCATCTCCTCCTTTGTTGTACTCACCAACGTAGACTTTATTGCCGATTCATCGATTTCTACCTTGATAGGCTCAATCTCGCCTGTTCTTGAGTTATCGGGTTCAAGCGGTGTCATTGCCCGTGGTTTTATTGTGGCCAACTGCTGTTGAGAATTTTTTGATTTTACCCCAGCAAAGGCCATGCCGCCGTAAACCGATCGGGTTTGAACCAACAATTTGCTATCCGGATCTATATCAAGATTAATGCAGTTCATGAAGGGAAAGCATCCCAACCGAAACGCTACCCTGGCAGCCACATCACATCCCATAGTCGTATGGCCTAATAGAATAACAGGCGCTCCTATGTGCTTACATGCTTGGGTAAGTGCGGCAGTATAGCTATCAGGGCTGTACTGAGCCAGCAAGGGATCATCCATCAAATAGACCGTATCCGCCCCATAGATAAGGGCTTCTTTGCCGCTGTCCTGAATACCGCTTCCTATGATGAGTGCCCCTAAGGTTCCGTTCACTTTCTCGGACAGGGCTTTCCCTATGCCCAGCAATTCTTTGGTAATTGCTGAAATTTTTCCCTCTTCCTGTTCTCCACAGATAAGCACTGCACTCTTTTGAGCCATTCGATACCTCCTTTATTTAGTGCTTGACCAAAAACCCTGTTTTTTCGTTAAACACTATCTATATTACTCCGGCTGCCCTTAGTTTGGCTGCCAGATTTCCCGCGGCCTCCTCCAGAGTTTCGCCGCCAATGATTTCACATTCTCTTTCTCGCTCGGGAATGGTCAGGCTCAGCAATTGAGATCCCTCGGCATTCGCTCCAATAAGTGAAGGGTCAGCGTTAATATCCTGATTTGTCCACACGGGGATTTCCTTTCGCACTGCAGTTACAATACCCATTCCAGTGGGGAGGCGAGGCACACCAATCTCATTGCTCACGGTCACGACTGCGGGAAGGGAGACCTCAAATGCCTGATGGCCGTCTGGGATCACGCGTTCAACCTTAATAATGTTGTTATCTGATAGTTCAATATTTTTTGCCAAGGTAATGAGGGGGAGATTGAGTCTCTCTGCTATGACAGGGCCGACTATGCCCATACTCGAATCCGCTGCTTCTCTTCCGCAAACGACAAGATCAAAGGCATCAAGTTTTTGTAGTGCCTGGGCCAAGATGTAGGCCGTAGCTAAGCTATCTGAACCCAAAAATACATCATCGCTCAGCATGATTCCCTTATCAACCCCCATGGCCAAAGCGCGCCTGACCGCCTCTTTAGACTCGGCAGGACCTACGGTTATTGCTGTTATTGTACCTCCGTGACTTTCCTTAACTCGCAGTGCGGCCTCGACTGCTTGTGCATCATAGGGATTTAATACCGGTGGTACTCCCTCAGGGGGAATCACCTGATTATCTTTCACCTTAAACTTTTCTGTCGGCATCTCAGGGTCTATGACTTGCTTAACGCACACCACAATATTCATTTTTCCTTCCTCCTTACCATATTCACATCTAATCTGATCGGTCCCTAATTCATGGTTCTGTGCTGAACCACTGAACCGTGAATCCCGATTTATCGGGAAACCTAATAACCCATTTATTTACGCAAAGGCAGACATTTCAAGAAGTCGCTGCCCAATAGTCAACTGGTGCATTTGTACTGTCCCCCCCAGTATCGTAGCTACTATCGCATCCTGATAGTGGTGCCCCACAGGATAGTCATCAACAGTGCCAAAGGATCCATGAATCTTAATAGCCTCTGATGCTACCCAAAGTGCCGTCTCTGTAGAAAAATACTTGGCGTAAGACATCTCTTTAATATGTCTAATCCCCCGGCTTTTCATATCGGCCACACGATAGGTAAGCCATCTTGCAGCCTCAATCTTTGTTGCCATATCAGCAATTACCCCCTGTATTAACTGATGGCCACCTATGGGCTTTCCAAACTGGACCCGCTCCTTCGCATATTTTATAGAAGATTCAAGACAACTCTGGGCTACACCCACACAACCAGCGGCTAAAAAAAGACGGGCCGTATCAATACCTCGCAGGGCATCCCTTAAGGCGCGCCCGGTCTCCCCAATCTTGTTTTCCAGGGGTACTTCTACATCGGTGAATCTTAAGTTACCCTCACTCCCACCTCGCCAGCCTATCTTTCCTTTTAGAGGCACGCTCGAGAAACCTGGCATACCCCTCTCAACGATAAATGTAGCAAGCCCTTTAAGGCCTTGAGTTTTATCTGTCTGGGAAATGACCAAGATTACGTCAGCTATCTCGCCATTGGTTATAAAAATCTTGTTGCCATTGATGATCCAGCGGTCGCCCTTTTTTACGGCAGTGGTCTCAATCTTGGACGAATCACTTCCGGCATTCGGTTCAACGACGGCCCCGGATAGAATCGAATCACCACTGCACACTGGGGGTAGATATTTCTTCTTCTGCTCTTCGCTGCCTGCATCTAGAAGATTCGTTCCCGGCTGGATGGGGCCACTGGTTGCCGCCTGGGTTACAGCTAGGCTCGCCCAACAAAGCTGCTCCCAAATAATAGCAGAGGTAAGATAATCAAGGCCCAATCCTCCATATTCTGTAGGCAAATGCGGGGCTAAGAGCCCTTGTGATGCAAGTTTTTTTACAATCCCTCTGTCAAATTTGTCCTGGCGGGCATTTTCCTTGAGTGTGGGCAAAATCTCTCGTTCGGCAAACTTTCGGGCCATATCCTGAAACATCTTCTGTTCTTCATTCAGCTCAAAGTCCATTCTTTATGACTCCAAGGTTAGTGTTATTGCCACCATTTCACCCCTTTTGGACAAGTTCGACAAGGATGCCGTGAGTCCCCTTGGGGTGAAGGAAAGCGCTTAATCCTTCGGCACCTGGTGCCGGCTTACTAAGAGCCTCAATGCCTTTAGCCTTGAGTGAATCAATTTCTGCATTGATATCATCTACTTCATAGCAGACATGTTGTATGCCTTCGCCACGCTTTTCCAAGAATTTAGCTATGGGTCCCTCATTACCAATAGGCTCCAGAAGCTCGACTGTAGCATTCTCTAACTCCACCAGACTCGCCCTGACCGTTCCTCCTCCCCCTACCATTGGTTCGGACGACTCTAGCCCAAAGACTGATCGATAAAACTCCCTGGCTTTTTTTAGGTCTTTCACCGCCACACCCAGATGGCTAATCGCTTTTAGCATCTATTACCTCCTCATGTAGGTCTTTTTAAGTTGATAAATATAGGAAAAATAATGTTTGTGTGTCAAGATTCTAAGGATTTTCTTTTTGCCTTCAAGCCGTTTTCAACCCTCAACGGCACTGCTTCATCAAAAAAGTAGAATTCAGTTTCTTCGTATCATTAATCACTCCATCGAGTTCATCAGGTACACCTACAGAGCAACCCATTACGCATGATCTAATCTATTGCATTTTTCCTTCTCTACCTTTTTTCAATAGACAATATATTCTCTTTTTACCTGCGCCACGTAGGACTATTTTTGGCTTGACAAGAAATTTGTATACAGTATACAGATGAGAGTCAAGAAGTTATTTCTCACGTAAAATACTTTTATTCCTTCTCAGAGACAACGCCTCACCATTTACAACTATAGGAGAACATTTATGAGTCAGGAAACAAAATTATACCCTTCATCGTTTAATCCTTTATTTACCAAGCCCACTCGCCCTATCCCAAAAGAAATAGCTATCATCGGAGCAGGCACTATTGGCCCAGATATTGGATATTATATAAAGAATGCCATTCCAGGTATCAGGCTCTATCTCGTGGATGTTGTGGAAGAACCTCTCTTAAAGGCAAAGAAGAGGTTTTCTGCTTACGTACAAAAGGCGGTGGATAAAAGGAAGATGAAAGAGGACCAGGGTAAGGCAGTTTTAGATAATATCATCTATACGATGGACTACAACCAGATTAAGAATTGTGATCTGGTTATAGAGGCCGCAACAGAAAACATTCTATTAAAACAGGAAATCTTTCATACCGTTGAAAGTATAGTATGTGAAGATACCATCATTACCTCAAACACAAGCTCCATACCTGCTGACAGGCTCTTTTTAAAAATGGAAAGGCTTAAAAGAACCACCGTTACCCATTTCTTTTCGCCTGTATGGCGGAGTCTTCCTGTAGAAGTTATTGCATGGGAAGGAGGAAGTCAGGAGATCATCGATTACCTATCCTGGTTTTTTGCTTATACAGGGAAAGTCCCAATCATTACGGACAATGCAATTTGCTTCATGTTAAACCGGATTTTTGACAATTGGTGCAATGAGGCAGCATATCTACTTGATCATGCATCTGCAAGCCAGATTGATAGTGTAGTAGAGGAATTTGTGTTTGAAGGTCCCTTCTTTGTTCTGAACACAGCCCACGGCAATCCTATTATCATTGAAACAAATACACTCCAAATGGAGGAAGGCCCTCATTATCAGCCTGCGCCAATTTTAGGATCGGTGGAAACCTGGCTCGCCAACCGCCCCGGTAAAAAAGTAGATATTTCCGAGGAAAATAAGAATACCATCAGGGACCGGATGCTTGGAATCCTTTTTTCCCAATCATTTGATATAATTGACAGAGGAATTGGAACCAAAGAAGACCTTAACTTTGGTTGCCAGATTGCCTTAGGATTCAGAAAAGGGCCTTTTGATATCATGCGGGATATTGGAGAGACAGAGGTTAGCCGTATTATGCACCGATTCGAGAGTGAAAGACCGGGCTTTCCCCAGGCAAAACGTCCCTTTTCGGAATACCAGGATTTCAACCGTTTTCTCCTCATAGATGAGATGGAGGGTGTCAAAATTATCACAATAAGACGCCCCCAGGCGATGAATGCCATCAGTGATGAGATAGATAATGAGATTCTAAAGGTCTTAAAAGAAAACATAAATGACCCTGCTGTCAAAGGATTTATTATTACCGGATATGGAAATGCCGCCTTTTCAGCAGGAGCGGATATAGGCAAGTTCCCGGCAACCCTTGGAAACAAGGAAGCCGCGGCTCAATATGCAAGGGATTGTGCCGAGGTACAAATATTTATGGATCAGATGGACAAGCCAATAGTCGCTGCTGTAAATGGCATGGCCCTTGGCGGAGGATTAGAAATAGCCATTCGCTGTCACAGCACGATAGCCACCAAAAATGCAAGATTCCAGTTTCCAGAGATAACCCTCGGGATATTGCCAGGAATCGGTGGATGCATTGTTCCATATCGAAAATGGCCTCAGGGTGCAAATATATTTCATGAAATGATCTGCCTGGCCAGATCTGTCAATGCCAAAGAGGCGGCAGATATCGGGATGGTTGCTAACATAACAGATGATTATTCTGAGATGATTAGAGAGGCAGTGGAAGAGGTTAAAAATATGCAGGGAAAGATAAAGAGGATTCCCGACCAATCGATTGATATCCCTGAAATTAGTGTTCCTGACAATCCTATGGCAGGTAAATTACCATTAAGCAAAGAGGCTATTTCCATAATAGAAAAAACTGTTAAGGCTGGGGCTGCTGCTGATACTTTTGCTGATGCCCTTGAAATTGGATATCAAGGATCCGCTGAGATTGCCTGTACAGAGACTGCCAAAGAAGGCATCTCGGCATTTCTAGAAAAAAGAAGGCCAGTATATAAAAAGTGATAAGGAGGTCCCTACAGCCAAATATTTCGCGACTAGATCAGCATGCCCTGCCGGAGATGATTATAAAAAATTTCTTTAACTAAGGTTATGGAAAAACAGGAAATACATTCAAAGAGATTGGACCCCTTTCCAACAAGGAGCCTAAAAAAGGAGAACCTCAGCAACCAGGTCTTTGAACAGGTTAAAGAAATCATTGTA
>JAFDHR010000548.1 GCA_019308645.1 Deltaproteobacteria bacterium | reverse complement strand
AATCACCTTTATCAATATTAGTGGCGCCACAGACCACAGACACTGTTTCTTTTCCGGCATCTAATTGACAGATGGATAGCCGATCAGCCTGGGGATGGGGTTTGATATCAAGGATCCTGGAGACCTTAACATTATCGAGGTTTTGAGCCTTCTGCTCGAGGCCTTCAACCTCAAGGCCTGCCATAGTGAGCAATTCAGCCAGTTCACCTGGTGTCTGTTCAATTTCTACAAATTCTTTCAGCCAATTAAGGCTAACCCTCATTTTTTAACCTTTACAAGATTATTGCTTAGCTTATAGTTTTTCAGAAAAATAATTTCCTTATTGTATCAGACAAAAATGACAAATGAAAAAATCCAAATGACAAATCAAATCCAAATTACCAAATGTCAAAAGGGAGCATTCATCCTTAATTTGTTTGTACCCTTTATTCGTAATCATTGGACAAGTAACCAATAATGATTAGTTAAAACTGCTGTAAAAACCTGATGTCATTTTCAAAAAAGAGCCTGATATCATCCAGGCCGGATTTTAGCATAGCTATCCTCTCAATTCCCATACCAAATGCGAAACCAGAAATATTCTCCGGATCATAACCTACAGCCTTGAATACCTCTGGGTCTACCATTCCAGAGCCAAGAATCTCTATCCAGCCGGTATAAGAGCAGGTTCGACAACCATCTCCTTTGCATATGACGCACTGAATATCAACCTCTGCGCTGGGTTCAGTGAAAGGAAAAAAGCCTGTCCTGAATCGAAGTTTGGTATCATGAGCAAATATCTGATGGATAAAGGTGGTAAGTGTTCCCTTAAGATCGCCAAAGGAAATCCCTTTATCTACCAATAGCCCTTCCACCTGATGGAACATTGGGGTATGGCTGATATCTGAATCTGGGCGGTACACCTTGCCCGGAGCTATTATACTCACTGGCGGGGACTTACTTTCCATTATCCTGATCTGCATTGGGGAGGTGTGGGTTCTCAATACCACGTTATCAGATATATAGAAGGTGTCCTGTATATCCCTGGCAGGATGATCTTTTGGTATGTTTAAGGCCTCAAAATTGTAATAATCAAGCTCCACTTCCGGTCCTTCTACAACCTTAAAACCCAATGTTGAAAAGATGGTACAAATCTCTTCTGTTGTCTTAGTGATGGGATGTAAGTGACCTAATGGGATTCGTCTACCAGGAAGTGTTACATCAAAAGCTGATTCCGATTCTACAGCTTTGGCAGTGAGAGAATCGGATACGGACTGGAATTGTTTATAGAGGTCTTCTTTTACCGTGTTGGCGAGTTTGCCTATAACAGGTCTTTCTTCTTTTGGCAATTCTGTCAGTTTTTTTAAAAGAAGAGTAAGGAGACCTTTTCTGCCAAGATACTGCTGCGTTAATTTTTCTATATCAGACCTTTGAGCAACTGATTCCAGCTCTTTTAAGGCCCTGATTTTCAATTCAAGGAGTTGGTCCTTCAATATATAAATCCATTCTTAGGTCTAACCAAAGATATTTGAAATTTGAAACTGGAAACTGGAGAGCGGGTGAGCCTAAAGGTGCCTTTTTCAAGTTTCGAGTTTCAAGTTTCCCAAGTGGGTTATGAATCATAAACCAATTAAAAATTGTGAGAGATAAATTCTCAGATCGGCCAAGTAAGAATTTAATCACCCATTCTCTCTGGCAGCTGCATTAATTCGGATGATCCAGAGTCTTCTGAAATCACCTTTTCTTTTTTTCCTGTCCTTATAGGCTTGTTGTCTGGATCTCATTACAGCTACAGTCGCAGTCTTTAAAAGTTTGCTTCTGCCGCCCCTGTATCCTTTCGCTGCCTTGAGGATCTTTTTTCTTCTTTGTCTTGATTGCGGGGCATTTGTTGCTCGTGTCATATATCTACCTCATAATAGTCCGTTGATAGTTGTCCGTTGTCCGTTGTTTTTTCAACTGACCAATGACAACTGACAAAATTCTTTAATGATACGGAAGCAGTCGTGAGATCTGTTTTACATTTGTCTTATCCAGGATGGTTGATTTCCGTAAGTTTCTTTTTCTTTTTCGTGATTTTTTGGTTAAAATGTGGCTTGCAAAGGCCTTGTTTCTGACTAACCTTCCTGTAGCTGTTTTTTTAAACCGCTTTGACGCTCCTTTGTTTGTCTTTATCTTGGGCATGAAAAATTACCTATTTTGGCACAATGAGTATTGACATATCTCTTACTTCCATCTTGGGGACTACCTCGACAAGGCCTATGTCCTCAATCTTTTTGGCAATCTCTTTAAGAAGATTGAGGC
>JAFDHR010000547.1 GCA_019308645.1 Deltaproteobacteria bacterium | reverse complement strand
TGTGAAGGAAACGGTTATCCTCGGCAAGGAGTTCCTTGAGCTCGCGCAGCTCCTGATACCTGACGCTGTTAGATAGGGCTATGGCAAAAGGCTCTCTGAGCAGTGATACCAGGTCGGCGTGTTCCCGGGTGAAGGCACCGCTCTGCCTTGAGGTAAAGGTCACTCCTCCTATAATATCCCCATCTACGATAAGGCGGAGTACTAGAAGCGAAGCGTCCTTTTCCAGCAGCCCTTTAGATATCCAGGGTATGGCCGTAGGATGCATCTCTGCCCTTTCAATGACAGGGGTCTCTTTGTCAGGGCGGACAACGAAGGTGCGTATGTCAGGTGGAATAGTGATGGTGAGGTTGAGCAATGAGGCAAGGGCTGCGTGCTCACCCCTCTCCGGACGGTAGTGGGTTAAAAACACGCTATCTGCCGGGAGATAGTTCTTGAGATACAGAAAGCTCTCGTAGAGAAACGTTTCAACATCGAGGCTTCCGCAGATGCGGAGCGTGGCCTCGCGAAAGAATTCATTCTCGTCAATTTGCATGGTTCCCCCTGTTTGCCAATTTATTCGTCCTATAGGACACTTTATGTCTAAAATGTACCATAGTCAATTTAAAAAACGTACTATAGGATACTTTAACGCAGGATAAAATTATAACTAATTGATTTTACTGAAAAATATATTTTGGCATGTTCTATGCTAATTAATAAGGCAAACAGGGGAAAGGAGATATACATTATGAGGTGGTTGGAAACGATCAAGGTGCAATCAGCGACAGGTAAAGAGAAAACTACCGAAAACGAATTAGCCATATTGTTACGCGAGATTCGTAAAAATACTGAACGTAAAGGGCTGCGCGCTGCTACAGTTTCGAGCCATGCATCAGTACCCGGATATTTCGCTCTGCGTCTATTTTGGGATACCGACGATCCACAATCCAACGGAAGCCTGTTAGGGATGAGCCTCGCGCAAAGCTTAAAAATCTTTGGCCTTGTCAACCACTCCGTATGGATAGAATGTACTAAAATTACGGGAGGTAAAAACAATGTGCAGTAGAAGAAAATATCGATTGAATCTTGAGACATCAAACATCGCCTATTGGACGATTCGCGTGATGCATGATAATCCCATTCTTGCATTGGTGAGAAATCCGTACAAACTTTTACATGGAGCCGGACTCAAGAAAGGCCAAAAAGTAGTTGAGGTAGGGTGTGGACCGGGCTTCTTTACCATCCCAGCGGCACGAATTGTGGGAGATGAGGGCCACGTGTATGCAGTCGATGTCCATCCACGTGCAGTAGATAGAGTGAAGAAAAAGATTAAGAAAGCAGCTTTCAAGAATGTTACACCTCTATGTGTCAACGCATCGAATACAGGGCTTCCAGATAGAAGTATTGACCTTGCGTTTCTCTTTGGCCTTCGCTCCATTGCAGGCGGACTTGAAGGTATGAACTTCGAACTCCACCGAGTTTTAAAGCCCGAAGGAATTCTCTCTTTTGAAAAAACCAGGGGATCTGAGGAAAAGTTAATCAAGGAAGTCGAGCGAGGAGGATTTGCTTATACGGGCAAGCGTGGTCGAATATTCTTATTTAAAAAGAAGGGAGAATAGTATCATGAAAAAGAAATCCATGAACTTCTGGATAGACATACTTATTTTCATCTGTTTTATCGCAGTCGTTTTTACTGGGATCGTGCTCCGCGAGTTTCCGGTCGATTTAAGCGAGTACACAGTTCTGGGGGTACCGCGAAAGGAACTTGCAGACCTTCACTGGATCTTGTCCCTTTCAATGATTATTTTTATCTTGGTTCACCTCGTGCTCCACTGGGGCTGGGCCAAGGTGAGCTTCAGAAAACACCTTCGCCTCGGCCCAAAGGCGCTCGCCGTTACGGCGATAGTGCTCGTAGTAATCTCGATGATCGTGGCGCCTGTATATCTCACAAAAGATATACCAAAAAGAAAAAGCGAGAAGGTTACCTATTCAAAGGCAGAATCTTTGTCTGAGATTGTTGCCTCTTTAGAGGAAGGAATTAAAAATGGGACAAGGCTCTAACATAAGGATTACACAAGAATATGTAAAAAAAGGGGAGAATAGTATGAATAATATTTCCAGAAGAATTTTTTTCAAGGCAACGGCATTACTGGGCGTCACACTTGCCATAG
>JAFDHR010000056.1 GCA_019308645.1 Deltaproteobacteria bacterium | reverse complement strand
AGACCTAAAAAAGTATAATACGTGCCCTTTTTAACTATAGGGAAATGGTATCCTGAAATTTATTTAAATTTGGCCTAATTGGCACAACCTTAAGCATCTTAAAGAAAGTCATTTCATCATCCTCTGGTTATAAGTTAGTGTTTCTCGAAAGTACCCCGATATTTGATGGCCCAACATCCTGAAAGACTCTACATATTGTGTTCAATTTTCACTTGACACACAGAATCTTTTTTTCATTTATCTAAATACAAGGTATCGTTCAAAAGTCTTGGCATTTTCTTTTTGAAGATAAAATCAAAAGCTATAATTTTAACTTCTATGATTAATATTTTTGGGTCAATCCGAGTTTCCTAAAAGATTTACTACCTGAAATGATTGCATTTTTTGATTGATCGTGTAATCGGCATAAGTGTTGGACTAAGCGCCTTTTATGAAGCGCGCAAAATTGTACATTGCAATCAAGAGCCAATCCGTCTATCTGACTGAATTTAGGTCATTTTGGCTTTTGGGAAATCCGGATATAGCCATATAAAAGATACAATCACTGCCCAAAAAAATGACGAGGAAATGCCTGACAAGCGCACGGCCAAGGCTACTAAATCAGGAGGTTGGTACAGACATAAAGATGCTGCAAAGCACTGGTACCGAGCACCCCTGGTTGAGCCTATTAGTTCGGAAGATTCAACAGACCTTGAGGGTACTTCCCTACCGGTGATCGAAAAACTGATTAAGAATATTTCATCCATTTCAGAAGAACTACAGCTTATCCGTAAGGCCTTAGAAGGGAATGGAAAAATTATGTTGCATGTGGGAATCTCTGGAGAACCCGATAGTAAAAAATCGGAGAAAAAAAATAATCCTTCCTGATCCTGGGGTATTCCCAACAGCCTTGGGATCAAGCCGTTCCCTCTTTCCATACTTTACTGTTTTGCATAATCCAAAGGCGTAAACTATTTAGGATTCAATTGTGGTAAAATTAGTGGGATATTTTAGATAATAATGGGAATTGTGCCAGCCTTTTTTAAGGGCTTGGTTAAATTTGTAACTGGCGTAGAAATTATTTAGATTCTTTAGGTTATATAATGATTTTAATATTCGGTACTGGTATACAGGGGAAGAGTATATGCGATTTTTGATATAGTTATCGGCTATATATATAGATTCTGCCTTACCAACTTGTGGCTGATGTACCATATAAGATAAGCGGTATTTATCCCAATCTTGAGGGAATTCCTGGTAAACTAAACGACCCTCCTTTTGCAGTTGTTCCATTAATGTTGTGCCAGGCAGGGGAGTAAGTATAGTAATCTGGATAATGTCGATGTTAGAGCGAACCAAATACTCAGCCAGTTCCCTATAGTATTTCGGGGACTCATAATCGTTTCCAATTATAAATGCACCAAACACTCCAATCCCATATTTATGAAAAATGTCTACAACTTTATTATAATTCTCCACCCCAATCTTCAGATTCACCCCCTTTTTCATTTCCTTTAAACTTCTGGTGTTTATGGTTTCAAAACCAATAAAAACGAACATACATCCAGCCTGAGCTGCCAGACTAACTACTTGTTCATCATTAGCTACATTAATAGAGGCCTGCATCCACCATTTCTTAGATACTCCCCGCTGAATCATACCCCTAAATAATTTCACGGTCCTGCTTTTATTCTCTGGATTGTATCCAATCAGGTTATCATCGACAAAGGCTATATATTTACCCTTTAATCCTGCCAATTCATCAAGTACATCCTCGGCTCTGCGCTGGCGATACTTCTTGCCAAGGTATCTGGAAACTGAACAAAAATAGCAATTAAATGGGCAGCCGCGAGAGGTTTGGACAGATTGCCAGAGATATCTTGGATGCAGTAAATCGCGTCGGGGCTTAACTGTAAATCGATTCAAGTCGAGTCTGGGGCCTATATATTTGCGTGATAGACAATTATTTTCAAAATCATTAATTACCTGTTTCCAGACACCCTCAACCTCCCCTACAACAACAGTATCTGCATATTGCAGAGCCTCATCGGGAAGCATTGAAGCATGAATTCCTCCCATAATCACCTTTATCTTCTGCTTTTGGTACCTACGAGCAATTTCATAGGCCCTATTAATATTGCTGGTAAAGGCAGTAATACCAACCAGATCTGCCTCTTCAAACTCAAATTTATGAAAATTCTCATCGATTATTCTAACCTCCCAATCAGAGGGGGTTACTGCACCCACATAGGCCAAACCTAATGGTGAGAAAGTGGAAAATTTACTCAATAGAAGACCACTTCTAATGCCAACCGGGTTGATTAAGAGAAGTTTTTTCATGTTTTTTAAATGTACCTAATAGAGATAATGTCTAAAATAAGAAAAATGGAGCTATTACATGAGGACATGTCCTATGGAGAAAAATCCCTTTCTTTCGAAGGAAAATCAATGTATAATGATGGTCTTATAGGGTAAGTTTGTTTAATATCTCCTCAGGCATTGTTTTATTAATTATTGAAATCTTATTTGCCTATTTCAAGTGGGCTCAGTTTTTTAGCCGATGATCCTCGGTAGTGAAAACTTTTATTGACAATAATTACTATCATTTGATTATATTACCTTAAGAAAATTTCTTGGGTCTTTACTCTTTACCTGAAAACCTAAGTGTTTCCTGATTGGCAAGGATTCACTTGTAGTGTCAGAGTATATGGAGGAGGGATCTTATATGTCAAGTGAAAATCAGTATAAACAAGGCATTCGGAGTATTGTCGATCCTATTTATTACCTGAAGCCCAGGAAAGATGAGCGATAAAGTTATTTTCTTTCATCTTATCAGTATTTAATAATAGCCTCAGATTAACTCAATCTTTTTACATGATTATTATATGCCCGCTTATAATACCTCCCATAATAAGGTAAAAATAGACGATCCTCTCTATAACAGTCGGCTTATAAAAAATTATATAGAATATTGTAAGGAATTTCACCCTGAGGTAGATATCAATTCCCTTATAAGCCATGCAGGCATAGCTACCTATGAATTAGAGGATCAGGGCCACTGGTTCAGTCAGCGCCAGGTAGACCGTTTTCACGAAATCCTGGTTGAAAAGACAGGGGACTCAAACATATCCCGAAAAGTTGGACGCTATGCTGCCTCATCCAAGGCCTCTGGCGCTGTAAGACAATACACACTGGGATTCATGTCCCCGGCAGCCGCCTATTGGATAGCGGAAAAGATTGCTCCGCATTTGACGAGAGCCTCTACTCTGAAAACTAGAAGACTGAGACCTAATAGGATTGAGGTTTCGGCCACCCCAAAACCTGGTGTGTTGCAGAAACCTTATCAATGCAATAATTTGATAGGAAATCTCGAGGCGCTATCAAAGTTATTTACCAACAAGTTTGCAAAGATTGAACATCCCACCTGCATACACAAGGGTGGAGACATTTGCCGTTACATTATCACCTGGGAAAAGACACCTTCTCTTATCTGGAAACGGATACGTAATTATTCGTTTTTACTTGGTATACTTATCTCTCTGGGTCTCTTCTTTGTCTTGCCACTCATGCCCTGGGTTTTTCTTATCTTATTGTGCACCCTTATTACAATAATATTTTCATTTTACTCTGAGCATCTTGAAAAGAAGGAGCTAACAAAAACCATTGAGACTCAGGGTGATGCAGCCAAGGACCTTTTAGATGAGATTAACATCCGCTACAATAATGCATTGCTTGTCCAGGAGATTGGTCAGGCTACCTCTATGCTTTTGGATATCCAGAAGCTGCTGAAATCTGTCATGGATACCATGGAACAACGATTGGATTTTGATCGAGGAGGAATCTGGCTTGCCAGCAGTGAAAATAACCACCTTGTTTACAATGTTGGCTATGGATACAATTCTGAAATTGAGGAAATTTTAAGAAAATCCGATTTTCATCTGGATCATCCTCACTCTAAAGGAGTGGCAGTCCAGGCCTTTAAACAGCAAAAACCCTATTTGGTAAATGATATAGCTGAGATAGAAAAAGACCTTTCCAAGAGGAGTCTGGAATTTGTTAAATGGACTGGCGCCCAATCCTTTATCTGTGCGCCTGTTATTTATGAAGGTGAGTCTTTGGGCGTATTGTTTGTAGATAACCTCACATCCAAGAGGCCCCTTAGCCAAAGTGATATGAGTCTTCTCATAGGGATTGCCTCACAAACAGCCATAAGCATTAACAATGCCATTTCTTTTCAGAAACTACGAGAGAGCGAGGAAAAGTACCGAACCATTCTTGAAAGCATTGAAGAGGGATACTATGAAGTCGACATTGATGGTAAGTTTACATTTGTGAATGATTCAATGTGTGAAATCCTTGGCTATTCAAAAGATGAATTGATTGGTATGGATAACCGACAGTATATGGATCAAGATAATGCCAGCAAATTGCATCAATTCTTTACTAAAGTATACAAGACGGGAAGGTTTAATAATAGATTTGATTGCGAGTCTATAAAAAAGGACAATACTAAAGTGCAGGTAGAGATTTCCGTGTCTCTCATTAAGGATTCAAAAGGTAAAGCAATCGGGTTTCGAGGTATTATGGTAGATATAACCGAACGTAAGCGAGCCGCGCAAGAAAAACAGAGGCTTGAGGCACAGCTCCAAAGGTCTCAAAAAATGGAGGCCATCGGCACCCTTGCAGGTGGAGTTGCCCATGATCTCAATAATATTCTGGCTGGTCTTGTCAGTTATCCTGAGTTGTTATTAATGGATCTTCCTGAAGACAGTCCTCTCCGAAAACCGATTTCAACTATACAAAAGTCGGGAGAAAAAGCCGCTGCTACTGTCCAGGATTTGTTAACCTTAGCTCGACGAGGGGTTGTTACCACAGAAGTGATGAACCTCAATACCATTATATTTGAATATCTTAAGTCTCCAGAATATGGGAAGCTAAGAGAGTTCCATTCTGATGTTACACTTAAAACAGATCTCAACGCAGACCTGTTAAATATTTCAGGTTCTCCTGTTCATCTATCTAAGACGATTATGAATTTAATCTCGAATGCAGCCGAGGCTATGCCTGAAGGGGGAACGATTTCCGTATCAACAGAAAATCGATATATTGATACTCCCATAAGAGGTTATGATGATGTAAAGCAGGGTGACTATGTGACGCTTATCGTTTCTGATACAGGAATAGGTATTCCTTTAGAGGATAGAGAAAAAATATTCGAGCCATTTTACACAAAAAAGGTTATGGGAAGAAGCGGAACAGGGTTAGGTATGGCAGTTGTATGGGGGACGGTAAAAGATCATAATGGATATATTGATGTTCAAAGCAGAGAAGGAGAAGGAACAACATTTGCCTTGTATTTTCCGGTAACCAGAGAAGAATTAGCCAAAGAGAAATTACATTTATCCCTTGAAGCAATTAAGGGGAGGGGAGAGTCTATTTTAGTGGTTGATGATGTTGAAGAACAACGGGAAATTGCATCAAGCATGCTTAAAAAGGTGGGCTATTCTGTTACATCAGTTGCAAGTGGGGAGGAGGCAATTGATTATATGAAAAAGAATTCAGCAGATCTTTTGATATTAGATATGATTATGGATCCTGGAATGGATGGACTTGATACATACAAAAGGATCCTCAAACTCCATCCAGAACAGAAAGCAATCATTGTGAGCGGATTTTCTGAAACAAAACGTGTCAAAGAGGCTCAAAAACTTGGTGCAGGTTCCTATGTTACGAAGCCTTATATTTTAGAGAAAATAGGTCTTGCTGTGAGAACTGAATTAGAAAAATAACAATTTGTGTGATATTTGTGATTACTATGGAAAAATGTGACAAATATCAGATTTAACCTAGATTTTGCAATAGCAAAATTTGCCCGCAGGGCCGTCCCATCTTTATGCGCCTTAGGCGCATTAACTGCAGCTATGACAGACACATTGATTAAGTAAAAAAATGTGAAAAAGCCCTTTGTTTTATTAAAAAACCAGGGTGAGGAGGCGGGGTTCGGCAAAATTTGCTTTGCACTTTTTGGACTCAATTGGTTATCGTAAAAATATAAGGTTTTCAATGCATTAAAAAATTATTCATTTTCAAATGCAAATTTCGGTTTTAAATCTCTAAAGAATCATTTCCCTTAGATGGCTCAGGGAGGCAGGAGTTTCATGCCCTTCCAGAGGATTAAAAGGGTATAGATAAACCGTCTGATACCCATAAAAAGCTTTGTAAAGTCCAAAAAAACGCATCAAGGCCACCAAGGTAATTTTCAAATAGTCTTTTGGCTTTTATGGAAATCATCTGCCTTTTTTTCATCGAATTGAAGATATCCACCTCCCGCATCTCTCCCTAAATCAGATGGTAAGTCCTAAGATCTATTTGGATATCCTGTAATCTAGATCCCGGGGATATCAATAAAGTTTCCGACCTCAAACACCTGGACTTGTGGAATTTAAAGGCCAGACAACCACAAAGCTAAAGAACCCTCGGTAAACATTCACACATATTACTCAGATTCTCAGATCCCGCCTTGTGAAGATTACCTACACATCCATCCAAATTATTCCATAGAGATGTATGCCTCTTGATTTCAAACTCGTCCTCGAAATGGGTCGGGTAACCGGCCATGGGATTGAAATAGACAGGTTTGTCGAAATCTAGCCAAGGTAGTAACCCCACGTAATAGTTTCTATCATGGAACGTCTTTGCTGCCCCGCTTACGGCAATATTCACGAGCCCACGCCCTATATCTTAACCTCAAAGCACCATATTTTGGCTCCTTTTACCTTGACTCATAAGGCTATTTCACTCTATACTTCCTGCACAACAAAGGGAATTCTTATCCAGTTATCAAGACATGGGTGGTGTGGTTTCCGGGCTAACTGGGCTTATAGGATTGAAAAAGGGAAAGAATAGTGCGAATTAACAGAGTTCATGTATATAAGATCTTATTGCCTTTTCAGGGGGATTTTTTTTCCGCCCGGAAGAAGAGCGCATACGCCAAGAACATAATGGTTGAGATCGTTGGCGATAAAAGGGATATAAGAGGATACGGGGAAGGGGCACCCAGGCAAGACGAGACAGGGGAATCTCAAGCAAGTGCGGCCAAAAAAGCAACTGAACTCATAAAACGAACCTCTTTTCCCTGGGAGCTGAGTGATGTTTCTCAGATACGGGATTTTGTGGATAGCCTTCCCAATCAAAAGCGCTATAACTCAGCCATTTGCGCCGTCGAGATGGCTCTCTATGATGCCCTGGGCAAGAGACAGGATACATATATCACGGAATATTTCCCAAGAGACTATTATGCCGATACTATTCATTATGGCTTCACAATCCCCCTTGCTCAAAAAGTGAGTACTCTGGAGATATGTAAATGGATCAATGATATGGGGATCAAACATCTGAGGATCAAGATGGGTAAGGATTTTGAGCAGAATAAAAGGGCGATTGAAACCGTCAGATCTGTATGTGGAGATGATAGCGAACTCAGAATAGATCCAAATGGCGTGTGGAATCAACATATCGCTTTTCAACACATACCGCTCATAAAAGAATACAAGATAAAGGTTGTTGAGGAGCCCATGGAGAAAGACGACCCGGGTCTCGGCGAATTCGCAGAGATTATTCGATCTATGGACATCCTCTTGATGGCGTGCCAGTCTGCACCGACCTTAAAGGATATAGAGAAGGTGATCAAAAAGGGGTATCACCAGATGATAAACATCAAATTATCCAGGAGTGGCGGATTTCGAAGAACACTCAGGATCGTTGATTACCTGCGTAATAGCGGCATCTCCTTTCAAATCGGTTGTAATTTAGGCGAATCTGGGATCCTGTCTGCTGCTGGCAGGGGGTTATGCCTTCTATGTAAAGATGCCATGTATTATGATGGTTCTTATGATCGATTCTTACTTAAGGAGAATATCACTGCTGACGATGTTTCATTCGGTCTAGGTGGTGAGGCGGGGCCTTTAAATGGTCCAGGCTTGGGTGTGAAGGTGAATAGTAAAGCCTTAGAGCAACTATGTACTAAAACAGAGATCCTGACAGTATCGAGATCCTGATCCTTTCGGAGGCCAATATGCGCTCAGAGATAAGCTATTCTCGTTGGCGAGAAGAGCAACAAAACGTACTAAAGAGGTTCCCTGGTAAAATTGTTAAACTTCTGTTCTCAGGTGGAAATGATTCATCCTTGGCATTGGATTTTCTCTTAAGGGCAGGAAAGGAATTCGGGTTTAATTTTGAAACACATGCCGCAGCTTATCCGGTTCACATGTATACAGATGTGGAAAAAGACAGGATCACGTCGTATTGGAATAACCGAGGTGCAGATATCATCTGGCATGATTTGGGAGTGACAGATAATATGACAGACGAAGCGGATCCTTGTCTTCTGTGCCTGAAACTGAAAAGGAGGCTCCTCAAAAACAATTTGGTAAGAACAATACAGGACTGGAAAAACCTTGTTCTCATAGTCAACTACTCCCTTTGGGATCTCGCCAGCTATTGTGTAGAATATATGCTTATGGGAATTTCCTCCATTCCCGATAAGCAGGCCGGTGTTCAAAAGAATAGTCGGATTTTGGAAACGGCACAGCGATTTTATCCTCTGCTCAAGATGAAAGAAGGATATACGGTGTTCCAGCCTCTTATTAAGTGCAATACAGATGAGATCTTGAAAGTAATCAGGAAAAAGGGGATTCCAACTCTTTCAATTCCTTGTCAATTTAGAGATTTTAGGCCAAAGAGAATCTTCGAAAAATACTATGAGAAAATGGGAATACGCTTCGATTATGAACAGGTTTTTCAATTCGCGAGGAAATCCCTGAATCTCCCCGATATCTCGTTTTACCGTTCGTTGTCGAAGGAAGAGCATTTCCTGAATATTTTTTAGTCAATATTTATAGGCTTCCGGATAATTCTTCGAATATCCTCGTAGCCCAGATCATAGAGATAAGCATCCAGTCTTCTGCCCGCATAAGGATCAAGGTTATACTCCTTCTCTACGACGGCTGAAACCTCGAACAGGATATCCTCCCTATGAGCTAGCAATTTGTAGTGATTGAGACAGTTGTTGTACAGATCCAGCAAGCAAGGGTGCCCACCCGATTTCAAGTAATGTATAAGATTCCTAATGCTATCAAAGCCTTCCATGCGGTTTTACTCCAAGACAAACCAGGTCCAGATGAGATCAAATGGACTCATGCCATCCAATGGGTCCCTCAAATCATGGTCCTGAAAATCAATCTCTGATTTCCGGCCATAGTGCTGTGTGGCGTAATCTATATCTTTCTTCTGCATAATCCAGTCCCAATATATGGCCAGCAGGTTGTATCATTTCATACAGAATGGGGGTTATCTTGCCCGGTCCACATCCAGCATGCAAAAGCCTGAAACCGGGTTTCAGTCCAGACCACTCTGCCTGCTTTCGAATTACTTCCAGATTTGTCTTAACCTCTAGGAGTTTGTCGGTCTTGCTGATGTTCTGTCCCGCTCAGAGTGAGCGATATTTCTGCTCTGTGCCGCTCAATACAGCAGTTTCTTTTGAAACGAAGCAGAATGAATCTATTTTTGATCCCATCCCCTCTCAGGAAGGGTTGTTATTTGTCCTTGTTTAGGTCGTTAGGACATGTAGTCTTTTTAAATTATACGCGATGCACACGAGATCCCATTCACCGCTGACAGATTCCAAGCCGCGAAGTAAGAATTGGCGAAATCCTATAACGGCTTTGATGATGCCAAAT
>JAFDHR010000055.1 GCA_019308645.1 Deltaproteobacteria bacterium | reverse complement strand
GGAGGTCATCAATATGAATATTTCAACAGACATAAAACCAGTGACCTATCTTAAGTTACGAGCAGCAGATTTATTAAAGCAAATCAACGAAACTCATCGTCCTGTCATAATAACCCAAAATGGTGAGCCTAGAGCTGTATTGCAAGATACAAAAAGTTTTGAAGATATGCGTAAAGCCATTGGGATCCTCAAACTTATTTCTCAAGGGGAAGAGGATATTAAGAAAAGAAAAGCTAAAGCCCAGGAAGAGGTATTTAATAATATTGAAGAAATGCTGGAAATCAAAAGTAAATGGGCCAAAAAAAATACAAGGTGATATGGGCAGATATAGCCGAAAAAGATTTAAAAAATATTATCGAGTATATCGCTGACGAGAGCCTATTAAACGCCAAAAGAGTTTTTGATAGGATTAGAGAAAAGGCATCAAGTCTAAATTTTTTCCCCAATCGTGGCCGCATCGTCCCAGAATTAAAAGAGCAATACATCCTCCAATATCGTGAATTAATTCATCCTCCCTGGCGAATCATTTACAGAATTTCAGAAAATACAGTTTATGTTTTATGTGTGATGGATTCTCGCCGAAATATTGAAGATATCTTGCTGAAAAGACTGATAAATCAAGAAATATAGAAACTGCTAAAGTAAAAAGTGTTGAATGCGAGCGAGGAACGAGCCTCGATTTCAACGCTGGTTGAACAAGCCTGCTTCGCCCCGACCCTATTTGCGTATTGAATCAAAAAAGACGGGTTGGATATTTATAAAAATTGAAGAAGAAAAATCTTTTTGGAGCCGAATTTGTATTCGATAGATAAATGTTGATAAATAGCTGAGGATTTAAACCCCCATAGAGCGCTCTCTTTAGATAAAGCCGCCTGAGGCGGATAAATAATCGATAACAAGATAGACTACCCCCAGAAACTTTCCATTACATTTTCCAATCTTCAATCCTACCTACATCTCAGTGGCTAATATGCATGCAACGTAGAAGACACTTTAGATAAATATGATTACAAGCGGATATTTTCAACGAAGATCGTATTTCTGTCGGTTGGATATGGTAGAAATGGAAACAAAAAAGGTTTAGAGGAAAACTCTAAACCTTTAACTGTCTTGGTAGCGGGGTCAGGATTCGAACCTGAGACCTTCGGGTTATGAGCCCGACGAGCTACCAGACTGCTCCACCCCGCGTCATGTATTTTTTAATTATAACCTTAATTTAAATTTAGTCAAATAAAAATTTCTTGAAAACCTGTTAAAACTCTCAGGAATTGAACCAACTCACGGCCTGGGATGATATTTTTCATGAATCTCTTTTAATCTTTCCCCTGTAACATGGGTATATATTTGTGTGGTGGATATATCAACATGTCCTAACATTATCTGAACTGATCTAAGATCAGCCCCTCCTTCCAGGAGATGGGTGGCAAATGAATGCCTTACTGTGTGCGGAGTAACGCTTTTATTTATTCCAGCCATAAGGGCATATTTTTTGATAATCTTCCATAATCCCTGTCTTGTTATAGGACTCCCTCTGCTGTTAAGAAAAATATATGATCCGCCTGCGGCGTATCTTTTTTTTAACAAAGTTGGCCTGCTGTTGGATAAATAATCTTTTAGAGAATCTATAGCCTTACTCCCCATCGGAACGATTCTTTCCTTGGAGCCCTTCCCTATTGTCCTGATAGAGCCGACTTCAAGATTAACATTGTACATCGTAAGACCTATCAATTCAGTAACCCGTAACCCAGTAGCATATAAGATTTCTACTATGGCCTTATCCCTTTTTCCCAGTGCTGTAGTTATATCTGGCTGCATAAGAAGGGAGTCCATCTCATCCCTGCTTAAAACATCAGGTAAATGTTGATACATCTTTGGTATACCCAAGAACCTGGCTGGATTAGATTCAATGTCTCCTTCGGATACTAAAAAACGGTAAAACATTCTTATGGAAACAAGGCATCTGGCCATGGATCTGGAGGATAGTTTAGTGTTTTGTTCAACTATAAAGGATGTCAAATCCTCCTGACTAATGTAGACAGGGGAAACTCCTTTCCGTTTTAAGAAATCAAAAAAGTTGATAAGATCATGACTATAGGCCACAATTGTATTCGTAGACAAACCCCTCTCAACCCGAAGTTGATGAATAAACTGATCTAATAACTGATTTTCAGAATAATCTTTCATTATATGTATAGTTCATCCGTAACTACTCTGCCACTAAGACACTAAGACCCGCCCGCCTTGCCTAAGGCTAAGCCGATGGCGGGCAGGCACAAAGAAATAAAATTAGATATATTTATACATCAGCGAAGCAATACCTCATTGCGATGTGCCTATTATTAAATCCGACATTAAAATAATTGTACTATAAGCTTGGTGGCTTCGAGTCTTGGTGGCTGAAGCAACATGAATCTTGTCTAAAATAAATAAAAATTCTTATTTGTTGTCAAAAGCCTTGCACCATTCTCTTCAATTACAACCATTTCCTCCAAACGGACACCACCCTTTCCTGGTATATATATCCCTGGCTCTACAGTAAACACCATTCCCTCTTTTAATGCCTCTGGATTAAGTAGTCCAATAGAAGGCCTCTCATGAGGAGCCATGCCAATACAATGACCAAGAGAGTGACCAAAAAAATCACCAAATCCAGCATTTTTAATAACATCTCTGGCAATGGAGTCTACATCATTGCTTTTCATTCCGGGCCTTACAGATTCTAATGCTAACAATTGTGCCTCTCGAACTACCCTGTAGATCTCTTTAAAATCTGATGGTGGATTGCCTAAAAAAACGGTCCTTGTCATATCTGAACAGTAACCATCAAGTTTTGCACCTACGTCGAGAATTATTGGTTCGCCCTCCCCTATTCTTCTCTCTGTAGGCACTGCATGAGGCAAGGCGCCATTTGAACCGGAAGCTACGATAGGCGGGAAGGAAGCGCCATCAGCGCCCTGTTCTCGTATCAGGGTCTCAATTTTCCATGCTATATCCTTTTCAACCTGACCGGGGGTTAATTCATCAATCACCTGGGCAAGAACATCTCCCATGAGCTGCGCGGATCTGCTTAATAGTTCTACCTCTTCCGATGTTTTAATTTCTCTTATCTTTTCAACCGGATTGGAAAGCGCAATAAGCTCAACTGATGGAGAATATTGAGATGCCTTTTCTTTTACTTTTTGATAGATATCCCAGATCAAGTAACCACCTTCAAACCCCAATCTTCGCGTATTTAACCGGTCAAAAATCTCCGGTATAGTATCAACTAAGCCTTTCTTATGAGTTATGACCTCAAAACCAACCACCTCTTGCTGTGCCTGGATGGTATATCTTGAATCTGTGAGTAAAAGAGCCTGGTCCAGGGTTATAAACAGACAACCTGATGATTCATCCAATTGTCCATCAGCGGCCTTAAAGCCAGAGATATAACGGCGATTGTCAGGCTGGATAATCCATACGGTATCCACTCCAAGACTGGCGAACTTACTTCTCAATAAATCTAAACGTTTCTCAAAAATAACGTTGTTCATGTTAATTTACCTGACCTGGTCACGCGGGTTTTTCTGCCAGTCCTGCTCATTATCACAAGCTCTCAAGCAATGCTGAAAGAGTGAGCTTAAGAGCAGTCCTCTAAGAAGACTATCATTCAACAGTGATTGAGTGTGAAAAATCTGTGTTTGAGAGCAGTAGTGAAGCCCCCAGAATGCGGAATAACCTTTCGATAGTCCTGTGAGCGTGTAAACTTTACTCTTCTGGTTTTGATTCGGCCTTTACTTCTGACACCGGGATTTCATCTTTAATTTTATTCATCTCCTCATAAACATTCCGTAAGACGTTGGCCACAGCCTGGGAGGAACCGCCCCTTGCAAATTCCTTAGCGATAATTATTGCATGCTTCAATGATTCTTCTTTTTGAGCTCTTGCAGGCATGTCAAATCTCCTTTTTTAGAGTTAAAGGTTTGTTTCCTATAATTTCTTTATTATTTCTTGACGAAAACCATAGATGTCTTTTGCTAATAAGTCATATTAGTGCCCGCCAAATTTCGTAAAAGATATCGTCAATACACAGGTTATCAGGTTCACACCTGCGCGCCGGACGGCAGGCATGAACCTCTGAACTTTGAACCTTAGTAGTTACAAGATATCCTAAACAATTTGATCAGTATCGGCAAGCCAAATTAATGCGGAGGTATTATCGTGCCAATCCCTGATTCTATTTTTCGTGATAAAAATCTTTGTCACAAGAAATTCGGAAAAAAAATGCAGATTGAGATTGTCTCTCCACAACAACTATGAGAAGGCTTTTATGGACTTCAAGAAGAAAAATCCGAGGCTTATATGCAAAATATCTTGGTCGGTGATTCAATAATTCATTAGTGATAATAGAGGAAACGATTGTGTAAAGAATAAATATTGAAGCACAAGTTCTCTGGGGTAGAAAAAGACTTATTTAGTTATGCCTGCCCGCCGTCGTTCTGGAGGGCCTTCCCGCCGTATTTCTTGTCCGCCGTCTTTGTGGCGGATTCGCGGGCCTGTCCCCATTTGCAAAGTGGAGCTACCTTTTTCACCCTTCCTTAAACTCCGAAATCAGATCATTTATCGTTTGAGGGATTGGATAAATCTGTTTTAGACATAGCCTTAATGGTAATCGCTCAAAATCCTGTGGAAATTTACTGCTTCTTTAGGGCATGGGTGTCTTTTTTTGCTTATGCCCTTAAATATAACTTAAGATTAGTTGTCGATCACCTAATATCTGTTCGTCCGGCCTTGAAAGAATGGAATTGGTATCATCTACTTCTGAAACGATATCGTTCAAGTACTTTTCAATGCGATCATGATTTATCTGCACAAAATGCCTCCAGTCGCTCACGTTTGAGCTGAGCAGCATGTTTTATCATGAACTCATTTTCCATGAAATAAATGGACAGCTTCTCGATCATCTCGCTTAGCATGTCTGGAGATTCATTCTTAATCAGTATCCCCTTATTAACAGCTTCATAGAGGATTGATGGGTCTGCTTCCTGAAGATCAAAAAAAAGGAGATCCACCTGATCAACCGGTATATCCAGAGATTCGGAGATGCGGTAAAGCAAATCGAAGTAAGCGATGTTCTTATCTATGGCCAGATAAATCAAGACAAGCAGGTCCAGATCATTTACCACCGGTTCACCTGTTGCGGCAGAGCCGAAAAGGTATGCCGCTGCTACTTCCGTTGAGTTTCGTATGGTTTGTTTTAACATATCTAAATTGTAATTTGTCATCTCCCAATCTCTCAATCATCTACTTTCCCAATTTCTAAATCCACTGATTTTCTATTCCGATGTTTAAAATCATTAGCGATAATAGAGGAAACGATTGTGTAAAAAATAAATATTTAAGCACAAATGCTCTGGAGTAAAAAAAGACTTATTAAATTATGCCTGCCCGCCGTGTTTCTTGTCCGCCGTCTTTGTGGCGGATTGGCGGGCTTGGCCCCATCTACATCTTCATTAGTTGTAAGTCAACTCAGAATGTCCCTTTTTCCTTTCATGCTAAGTGAATTGAAAGGTAAAGTCAAAATGTTTATTCATCAATTTCATAGCCTATATTCTTGTAACCAGCCCGTCGCTTCGCATACATTTTAGCCAACATGGGGATTTCCAAGTCTGCGTAATCATAAATGATGACTTCCTTTTTCATGTCATATAAACGGTGCAGCCGTCCGGCATATTGAACAATGATACCACGCCATGAAACGGGCATGGATAGAAATAATGTATCCAAACGTGGATCATCAAATCCTTCCCCTAGATATCTCCCTGTGGCAAGGATCAATCTTTCCTCGTCTTTCGGGATTCCTTCGAGCTTCTCAGCCATTTCTCGTCTCTGCTTTTGTCCCATACCACCTTTGAGCACGATTAAATTTTTCACAAAAGTGGAAAGACGTTCAGCTAATAATGCAAGGTGTTCTCTCCTTTCTGTCAGCAGGATAGGCGACCTGTTTCTGTCCACAGCAGTTATGACATCATTAATAATCATGTCATTTCGTTTTTCATCATTTATTAATGCTGAATAAATCTCATGGATTGAAAGATCGTCCTTGTTGACAGGTGCATCTAATCGAAATCCGGTATTCCGCACTATCACTCTATGTTTGAATGGCCTTTCAGTGGCCTGTTTTCGCTCATCAACCTGATATCTCACCGGGCCGCACTGCATGAAAATGATTGGATGGTGGCCATCTTTTCTCGTCACCGTGGCTGATAGACCGGTTACATACTTTGCCGGGCACTGCCTGGCTACAATCTCAAAACTTCTTGCTGAAATATGGTGGCATTCATCTACAACAAGATGTCCATAAAATCCCACGATATCGTCTACAACGCCCTTTTTGCTGAGGTTCTGAATTATCGCCACATCCACTTCCCTCAATTGATTCCATTTGCCTCCTCCGATTTGTCCTATTTTTTTAGGGTCAATATCCAAGAAACGACTCAGTCGATCAATCCACTGATCGAGTAACTGCCTGCGGTGAACTAAAATAAGTGTATTTACCCCCCGTTCAGCTATCATGTAGGAGGCAACAACCGTCTTTCCAAAAGCAGTCGTTGCTGAAAGTACTCCTATATCATGACTTAACATGGCAATAGCTGCCTCTTTTTGGTCAGGTCGTAGGGTACCAACGAAATTGAGCTTTATTGGGTTGCCAACCAGGCGTTTATCAATGATATCTGGTTTGATTTTCAGGTCACGAAGCAATTCGACGATATCCTGCAAGCATCCCCGTGGCAGCCCTATGTGTTTAGAAAAATCTTCACAACAGCTGATAATTCTCTCCTTATCATAGGTTGAAAGGCGCATAGCTTGTGCTTTGTAAAACTCGGGGTTTTGAAAAGCGGCTAAACGAATCAAGCGGTTTCTTAAAGGCGCTGGAAGCCCCTCTTTTTCAATATAAATCTGGTTGGCTAAAACCAACGTTATTTTTTCCGGCAATGGCACAGTAATGGGAGGTTCTTTTCGTCGTCTCGATGGAAGAGCGCCCCATGGTTCATCATCCGGTTCGTCGATATGAACCATTCTGACACCAACAACACGTCCCCGACGCTCAGCCGTATGGGCAATGGCTTCAACTTCATCTCTGCTCATCATTTCAAGTGTAGAAAGATAAGCCCATTGATCAGGATATGGAAAAAAATCTTTATTTAGGAAAAGGCTATTCCCCTTTTCTCTTGGCTTTTTTTGAAGAGGAAGTGCAATAAGGCTTCCGAATCCTCCCTTAGGCATCGTATCCTGCTTGGGGAATAGACAGTCGTAGGAATCGAGACCTATCTCAGGTCGGTTCTCCATAGTTTCAGTCAAAATATATGAAGCCATTTTCCTTGATGCCATCGCAGGTACCGGTTCTGAAAAAAAGATCCATACGTGACCACCATTACCAGAGCGGGAGCGCTCAAGGGAGGCAGGTATACCATAGGATTTACAAGTTCCTAAAAATGCTTTTGCATCTTCCATCCATGTGGTCTTGTCAAAATCAACAGCAATGAACCAACAAGTTTCGTCAGGCGAAAGGGGGTAGATACCAATCGTGAAGTCCTTCTCTGTCTTCTTTTTAGGATCACTGCCTAAAAGATGGCAGCGTATGACCTCATCTGTTAAAGGTAATAACTCCCGGTTGTCACACTTAGAACATCGAATTCTTGGTTTATTGCAAACTCCTCTTATCCATTCATTTCGGCAAGCAGGTTGATAACCAGCTTTACCCGTTTTACGACTCTCAAATCTCCTGGGATATACATCCTCTCTTCCTTTGAAAATCTTACGGAAAAGAGAGATTTTGTCAGCTTCAGGAGATTGATTTGTTACCGGAGCATTTTCATTGATCTTTGAAGCCAAGGAATAAGAGCGATTAACAAGATCTTTTTCTTCACTAAGTTTCTTTATCGTTTCAAGAATTGTTGATCGTCTTGCCTCTAATTGGGCCAATTCTGCTTCAGCCTCAGCAATCATTCGGTCTATTTCGATGACAGTTTTCATCAGTTCCATGAATCAATGATTTAAAATTAATATCTTGTGATTCACAATTATCTCTATAATTTGAACTGGTTGTCGGGTTCACCGTTCAAGCCTGCCCGCCGGACGGCAGGCGGGGTTCACGGTTGACATCCATTCAATAAGGCGTGGCTTGTGGCAAGATACCTCCTAACAAACTAAATTTAAAATTAGGAATTAGCAATTAAAATAGTCGCTTATGAAACTCTTATGTAACTTATAAGTTTCTCCCATTTATAACCTTGAGGCGAAGCGTCGGGGTCATTTGCTGAGTAGAGACTTTTTTTGATTGACAAGTGCTTTTATATATGTCATTATTTTATGCATCACAAATAAGTAATATGGAGAGTTCTGCCATGAAAGGACTTAAAAAAATTCCTATTCAAATTTATTTGGAACCAGAACAGGATAAGCTTGTTGGTCTTTTGTCGGAGGCCAGAGGGAAATCCAAAGCCGCAATTATACGTGCCTGTATCTCTAAGTATATCGACAGTCTTCCGTTGGAAAACGACCCGGCGCTGAAAATCATGAACCTTGGGGAATCAGAGGAAACAGATATCGCGGAAAGGCATGATGACTACTTGATTTCATTTGAAAAATAGGACTGCAAGATGGGGAAGGATACCATATTTGTTGACACAGGAGCTTGGTTTGCTTTGACAGACAAGTCCGATCAATACCACAACCGGGCTGTTGAAATCTATCCTAAGCTGCTTAACAGCTACCGTCATTTGACAACAACAAACCTTGTTATTGCCGAGAGTTACATCTTGATACGCTGTAGCATAGGCCATCGGCCAGGAATTGCGTTTTTAGAGAATCTCGGGGCAAGCCCACGAGTGATCAAAATCTACTCTGACAGTGTATTGGAAAAGGCAGCAGAAGAGACCTTACAGGAATATCAAGATCAAGACTTCAGCTATATCGATGCAGTCAGTTTTGCTGTCATGAAGCAATATGGCATTGAACAAGCCTTTTCCTTTGATGTTCACTTTGTGACAGCCGGATTCACCCTGATCCCTTAACTCGTTCCCCCATTGCCCTCGCGGTAAAGCTGATTGTTATTTATTCCTTAATCCAGCAGTTTAGCTGTCCGTCCCAGCCTTGCTAAGAGGGAAGGATGCTGAAGTCATTTTTTATTTAGCCGATAGAGGACAAAGGTGTAACCTTTCTCTTTATACTCAACCAGGGATGTATGCTTATATTTCTTTAGAATATTCCGACAAAAGGTCTGCTCCCTGGGATTATCCGTGTTGCACCAGTAGTTGTAATGGAAATAAACGCCCCCTGTATATCTCTGAAAAAAATGATTCATTGCCTGATCGTTATTTGTCGCAATGGCAGCCTGAGCAGCATTCTTACCCCAAAAGAGAAACATGTTTGGATTATGGGTAAGAACAATTGAATTTTCAGGCAGCAGCTTGGCCATCTCCTTTTAGGGGACATCCTATATTCCCTCTGTCAAGAGAAAAGTGAATAAACTACAATTATAGTAATATCAATAAGATACAAAATATAGCTTATTTTGAGTATACCTCTCCTGTAGCCCATTAACGGACTTTTATTCGGCGAATCTCTCGCTCCTAACGAACCCCATACCTCATCGTTATCAGTATCCGGCATACTACACCAAGGTAGTCACCAATCATCCCTTATCCAGGTTTTAGGGTTCAGCGAGAGGCCCTGTATTGTCCCGCCCGAGGTCCT
>JAFDHR010000054.1 GCA_019308645.1 Deltaproteobacteria bacterium | reverse complement strand
TGAGGCCGAAAGATGCATTAAGTGGGCGCTTGAAAAAAGTGGCTGGAAGTGGCTGGCAAATTATCAGGCCAATTTTTTACAATCTGCCCCTGTTATAATAGCTGTTATAGGAGACCCTGAAAAGACAGGTGTCGATATGTTTCTTGAAGAGGGTGGAGTAGGCTATCAACATGCCTGTGCCGCAGCCATCCAAAATATGCATCTTGCAGCTCATGCCCTCGGTATTGGCAGTCTTTGGTTTACTTTTTTTGATAAAAAGGCTATTCGGGAAATACTTGCTATTGACCCAAAGAAAACACCGCTGGCCCTTGTATGCCTTGGCAAACCAAGCGGAGAACCACTCCAAACACGTAGAAAAGATGTAAAGGAAAAGACGACTTATATACGCTGATCCTGCCAACAGACTTTTCAAGTCTATCTGCTGTACCCTGCTATGCCTTTTTCTTTGACCTGCAAACTCCTTTAATCTATACTTTCCTTCCCTAAAAAAGCAGGTCTATTTCAATAGGCTCTCATTATAATAGACGGCGCACTTGATGGAGATCCGAATTTCCCTGATGCCCTGGTTTTCAAGACTCATATATTGTGGAAGGGTTTTGGAAATGCAGGGATTAGAGAAGGAGTGTCTAAAAAAGAAAGCAAAGAGGAGACAAATAAAATGAAAGGGATTGTTATACGGTGGTTGATACTGACAGCTGCCATCATGTTTACTTCATACGTAATAGATGGGATCCAGGTAAAGGGTTTCTTTACTGCCCTATTCGCGGCAGCCATCCTGGGAATCTTGAACGCCTTTTTCCGTCCTATCTTAATCATTCTGACACTCCCTATCAATATTCTGAGTCTGGGTCTCTTCACCTTTATAATAAATGCAATGTTGCTCAAGATGGCCTCGGGGGTTATCTCAGGATTTAAGGTATACGGTTTTTGGTCTGCTGTTTTTGGATCCTTGCTTATCAGTATGGTAAGCTGGGCTTTAAGTTCTTTTATTAATAAACAAGGAAGAATGGAATATATTGATTTGAAAAAGAAAGATGGAAACAGGTGGGAGTAATTAGTGCCTGAACGAAAAGCCAGTTCAGCCACGATTTTGGATTTTGGCCTGCCCTGGTGCGACTTGATATTAAGACACCTATTTCGTTGTGATGTTTTATAAGAGCAGGCTATAGAAATGTGGCCATTCAAGCCAGGTCTGGGCCAGGGATTGCGGATTTTGGATTAAAAAACAAAGCAATTTCAAAGCATTGAAGATTTAAGGCCAAAACTTGAAAACTATATTTCGAGGTTTTCGTTCAGAGACTAATTAGGCGAAACACTTTTTAGAACCATAAATTCTTAGCAAATGAGCCTGGTGCTTCAGGGTTATAGATGAACACTCATGGCCTTTCGGCCACAACGAAGGATGAAAGTAGTTGAGTGCTCAAATGGTTAAGTGGTTGAGCAGTTAAGGAGTTAACTTTAGGCACTTTCATATAAAAGAAAATATACATTGAGCATGGAAATGTCTTTCATTAATGCACCTGAGGTGCATTAAGTTTTTAAGCAGATACTCTATGATAGACACGAAAAAAATGGCAACAAAACCGAGGATGGCCTCAACAGTTATTCTCGTAAGAGAGCACGATGGAGAGCTGCAGGTATATCTCCTTAAGCGGAGTGCCAGGAGTGGTTTTTTCCCTGGAACTTATGTTTTTCCCGGGGGGAGAGTGGAGACAGAAGACCAGGCCTCAGGGCTATGGAAGGCACATGTGGATTTGGATATAGAGGAGATTTCCCAACGATTTGGCGGAAGTTTGACCGAGGAAGAGGCCCTGACCTACGGTGTGACAGCTATACGAGAGACCTTTGAGGAGGCAGGGGCCTTTCTGGCCTATAGGAATGAATACACACAGGAAAACCTTGAGAGGGTTAAGGATCGGCGCAAGGTGAAGGAGCTCCCCAAAGGCTGGCTCAATGATCTTGTGGTGTCTCAAGGGTGGATGTTGGCCTTTTCCAAGGTCGCACGGTGGTCTCATTGGATAACTCCAGAAGGCATACCGAAACGATATAAAACCCGATTCTTTCTGGCGTTTATGCCCACAGGGCAAGAATGCAATCCCGACGCAAGGGAGACCACTCATGGGATCTGGGTCAGCCCCGAAAAGGGACTTATTGGCAATCTTCAAGGAGAGATTCCTCTGAGCCCACCCACCCTGGTTACACTGCACGAGCTTTTACAATATTCAGATATGAGAGATTTGAAAAAAGAAGTTCAGGCACGTACATGGGGGGAAGCACTATTACCCCGTATGATCCGCTTGCCCAAGGGGACACTAATACTCGAACCATGGGATCCTATGAGTAAGAAAGAACTTGAAATTGGCGCCAGAGGGCTGGAGATGAAGAGCCTTCCTGTTGGCGAGCCCTTTTCCAGGCTCTGGGATAACGGTGGGATATGGAGACCGGTTGGGAGCTGAGAGCAGGACCATTGCCTTTTGCTTAAGAATCAACCAGAGGTTAATAACAATGATTGAAAAAATTTTACACACTACCTTAATACTCCTCATTTTGATATGTACATCGCCTGCTCTTTTAACTGCTAAAAATAGCGAAAAGGAACAGATGCCGCCTGCAAATGTCGTTGTATCGAAAGTTACTCATGGCACGATTGCACCCGAGCAGGAATTTATCGGAACAGTTTATTACTTAGAGGTCTCAGATGTTTCCGCTGAGGTGAGTGGAAGGGTAGAGATCACAACATTTGAAGATGGACAGCGAATAAAAGATGGGGACATATTGGTCAAGCTCGATTCGGAACTCTTAGAGAAGAAACTTCAGTCAAAAGAGGCATCATATGAGGAAATCCTTTTAGATCTCAAAATGGCAAGAAATGATTTCGAAAGAACAGAGAATCTTTACAAAAAAAAGATTGTTGCAGAGAAAGAGTATGACGATCAGGGATACCAGGTAAAGGGCCTTGAAAAAAAAGCGGCTGCTCTTAAGGGAGGCGTGGAACAGCTTGAAATAGAGCTTAAAAAAACGCTCATCATGGCACCCTTTAACGGCGTGATAATTAAAAAACATGTTGCACGTGGCGAGTGGCTGTCACCGGGTAAGACTGTAGCAACAATCGCACGGGATGATGCCATGGATTTAATCGTGGAGGTTCCGCAGAGAGTTATTAAATATCTAAAACCTGGCATGACAGCCATGACAACAGCAGCCGGAATGAAAAAGAGTGGAACAATCACCGCCATCATACCGAGAGGTGATATTGCAACAAGAACATTCCCCGTTAAGATCAGAATTAACGACCCTACCTCACTCATGGAGGGAATGGAGGCAAGGGTGAGATTGCCGGTAGGTGAAAGAATAAATACCCTTATGGTACCAAGAGATGCTGTCTTAAATATGTCCGGAAAAACAGTGGTTTTTGCAGTGGTTGACGAAAAAGCAATGATCATACCCACTCAAGTTGTGGGATATAAGGGAATGAAGGTCGGCGTAAATGCACAGAAAATTTCAAAGGGTATGAAGGTTGTTGTCAAGGGAAATGAAAGACTGAGGAATGGCCAGCCTGTCATAATCATAAAAGAGGTAGAGTGAGTTTTGGATCCAATTAAGTTTTCTATAAATGATCCTGTTAAAGTTATCGTTGGCGTTCTCGTAATTCTCCTTTTCGGATTTATCGGGCTTTATAGACTGCCCTACCAGTTAAGCCCAAGTCTGGAGGTGCCCCAGATTACCATTAGAACAGTCTGGACCGGCGCCACTCCCTATGAGATCGAGCGGGAAATTATCGAAGAGCAGGAAGAGGTATTTAAGGGAATCCCCAATCTTGTCGAGATGGAAAGCACATCATCGAACAACAGAGGCGAAATAACGCTCAAATTCAAGTTAGGCACCAACATTGATGATGTACTCCTGAGGGTTTCAAACAAACTGAACGAAGTCAGGTCATACCCTCAAGATGTGGAAAACCCTGTAATCAGCGCTACAGGGGCTGCTACATCTCCTATAGTTTGGATGATGCTGAAAACGACCCCAGATAATCCAAATTCTATATACACCTATAGAACCTTTTTTGAAAATGAAATAAAGCAATATCTTGAAAGGGTGGAAGGTGTTGCCGATCTCTTTATAGGTGGCGGAAGCGAAAAAGAGATGCACATCATTTTGAAGCCTGAAAAACTTGCTGCATATGGCCTGACAATCGGAGATGTTGTAAGGGTCTTGAATGCAGAAAATGTGAATATATCTGCGGGAAGCATGGATGTCGGAAGAAGAGACTTCAGGATCAGGACAGTGGCCGAATTTCAATCAGCCGAGGATCTTGAAAATATAGTTATCAAATCAACAGGACAGAGGCGGATCTTTCTTTCGGATATTGCCACCGTAAGATTTGGATACGCAAAGCTGAATGCCGAGATCATCCACAAAGGTAGTGAGGCAATCGTAACAGGCATTAAACCTGAACCAGGCACAAACATACTTGAGTTGACAGATAGGGTTGAGAAAGTCGTTAACTGGCTGAATGCGGAAAGGTTAAAGCCAAAAAATATCTACCTGCATTGGGGTTATGATCAGAGGCCCTATATCAGAGGTGCAATCAAGCTGGTGCAAACAAATATACTTATTGGTGGAACGCTCGCCATTCTGGTTCTTTTAATCTTTTTGAGAAGCTTTTCTTCTACTGTTATTATTGCCACTACTATTCCTATCAGTATCATTGGAAGCTTTATTTTCTTAAGCTCATTTGGAAGAACCCTGAATGTTGTTTCCCTTGCAGGGATTGCATTCGCTGTGGGAATGCTTCTGGACAGTGCTATTGTGGTTCTCGAAAATATCGACCGACACAGAAAGATGGGCAAATCCCCCTTCCAGTCCGCCTATGAAGGAACAAAAGAGGTATGGGGAGCAATACTTGCATCATCCCTTACTACAGTGGCAGTCTTCCTCCCCATTGTCTTTATAGAGGAAGAAGCAGGTCAATTATTCAGGGATATTGCAATAGCCGTGACCTGTGCCATCATATTAAGCCTCTTTGTCGCTGTATCTGTTATCCCGATGTTCTCCAACAGACTGTTTGGCCTAAGAAAGGATAAAGAAACCTTTAAGGGGGGCCGCCTGACAGGGATAGGGTTTTCCCTGGTTGATACAATAATGGGTCTGGTTGGATTGGCTACAAGAAATTGGATAACAAGGGTAGCAACCGTCACAGTCTTGACTATCTTTTCCATATCATTAGCCGTATTTCTAACACCCAAGATGGAGTACCTACCTCAGGGAAACAGAAACTTCGTGTTTAGCATAATGGTTCCACCTCCAGGACTTTCTTACAATGAAAGAAAAGAGATCGGGCAGAATATATTCCGTTCTGTTAATCCTTACATAGACAAGGACTACAATGGCCTGCCTGGCATCAAAGAAATATTTTATGTGGGTGCGGATAGATTTATGTTTCTCGCTACCATGAGTAAACATGAGCATCGTGCCGGGGAACTCCTGCCACTTTTATCTAAAACGACCAACAGTATACCGGGACTATTTGGTGTGACGAATCAGGCCGGTATATTCCAGACAAGGACAGGCGGTGGGAGAACCATTGATGTGGATATCAGCGCGGAAGAATTAAACACAATCGTTCAGGTTGCAGGCGCTATGTTTGGAATGATACGAAGAGAAATTCCAGGAGCCCAGGTAAGACCTGTCCCTTCCATTGAGCTTCTCTATCCTGAAATCGATATTATTCCTGAAAGGGATCGTATAAGGGCAGCTGGAATGAGCTCCAGTGATCTGGGTATCCAGCTGGATGTTCTTCTGGATGGAAGGAAGGTTGGTGATTTCAAGCAGAAGGGTCAGAAAAAGATTGACCTTGTTCTGAAGGCATCTGATAAGGATTTTTCCACACCCGAGGAGCTCTACCAGGCCCTTATAGCCACACCCGGGGGGAAGATTGTGCCCATTTCCTCTTTTGCAAGGTTGGAAAGATCAACAGGCCTTGATCAAGTACGACACCTTGAAAGACAGAGGACGATTTCTCTTCAGGTAACACCGCCCAAGACCATATCCCTTGAAGAGGCAATGGATGTAATTCGTGACAAACTCGTACCACTTCTTAAAACCAAGGGAATGCTACAGGGTGTGAATATCAAATTAAGTGGTGAAGCTGATAAATTGACACAAACACGAGGGGCAATCCAGTGGAATTTCATCCTGGCAGCAGTAATTATATATCTTTTAATGTCCGGGTTGTTTGGTAATTTCATCTATCCCCTTGTAGTATTATTTACACTTCCCTTCGCAGCAGTAGGTGGATTTATTGGTCTTAAATTAATGAACCTGTTTCTCCAGCCCCAGCCCCTTGATGTATTGACTATGCTCGGCTTTGTTATACTTATTGGAGTTGTGGTTAATAATGCTATACTTATTGTTTACCAGTCCCTCAATAATATCAGGAATTACGGTATGGAGTACCGTGAGGCAATACTTGAATCCACCAGGACAAGGCTAAGACCGATTTATATGAGCACATTTACCAGTATCTTTGGTATGCTCCCCCTCGTGGTTGCGCCGGGACCTGGTTCGGAGATTTACAGAGGGATTGGAAGTGTTATTCTTGGGGGGCTTGCCATATCTTCTCTATTCGTGATCTTTATCATACCCTCACTCCTTATGTTCTTTATTAAAATGGAGAAGAAAAAAATTGATACTCTTGAAGTTTACTGAGATTAATCACGTTGGAAGAGAAACTGTCTGAGCCCGTTGTGGTAGATGAATGACTTAACAAGGGTGAAGGGGGCCAGCAAGGAAAGGCCTTTTAACACATTATAAAATCCTTACATAAGCACATGTACTACATAATATAAAAGCTGAAATCCAAAAATAATAAGAACCACGCCACACACACCCTGAAAAATCTTGAAAAATTTAGACGACTTCAATACTTTGCCTGGGATGAAACCCATGAAAGTCGCTAATACTATGGGGGCAATGGCTGTGCCTAAAGCAAAAACTGTCGCATACCAAACACCGGCCAAAACATCATTTTCTGCTACACAGGCAATATAGGTAAGGATTGCCACATATGGGACACAGGGGGCAACACCCATAAGAAAGCCAAAGAGAAACATGCCCTCAGTCCCTCTATCTAACATCTTATTTCCAAAAGGCATTCTAAAGCCTTTACCTAAAACAATAAGAACGCCCATTACTATCATAAAGAGTGAAACGATTCCATAGAGCCAACCGGACCTTTGAGGTGGGAAAAGTTGATTAATACGGCTAAAGGCCACTGTCACAAGCCCACCCAAAATGGCAAGCGCCAAAAGTCGACCAATCGAAAAGACTATTCCAGTCTTTAAACCACCCTGCCACGTTCTCTTGGTGGCCCCAAT
Organism: Deltaproteobacteria bacterium; assembly: GCA_019308645.1. The sequence continues at coordinate 2,412 of JAFDHR010000054.1, read as the reverse complement.
ATAAGGCAAAAGCAATGGAGCAGTATACGTTAGACATGGACCCCAACCCATGACAAAACCAGCTACTATTAGTTTTATAGAGTCAGAAGGCATCTTTTATTGTTATCGTCTTACCTGCTCCTACAAGGATGAAGTCTTTTCCGTAGGCCTTCTCAAACTGCTTTCTGGCGATATCACCTGAACAATGACATGGGGCCACCTTTTTAACGCCTTCTTTTTTAGCGCCACTAATTATTTTCTTTATTTTCGAGAGACTCATCCAGCAAAGATGAAATCCACCTAATACCAGATAGACATCGGATTTGAGCATCTCTTTTGCACTTTTCACTATGTTTACAACCCCTGGATGGGCACAACCTGTAATTACTATTAATCCTTTCGTTGTTTTTATTATAAGCGATTGCTCTTTGATAAAGCTTCCTAATTCACCTGTGGAATAGACATCTTTGCAAATTTTTATTGGTTTGTGAACATCAACTACGTGAGCATCTGCCTGCCTGACTGTGTCCTTAACACTTCCAGGCAGAGATTGTGGCATATAAACGGCAACATTTTGATTTTTTTTTAAAAAATAGGATAGACCTCCAATATGATCATAGTGAACGTGTGAGAGAACTATTGCATTTACTCCTTTAGGGTTAATCTTGAGCTTTTTCATATTGCTCAAAAGGACTGAACCCTCACCGCCGACATCAAATAAGATTGTCTTTTCCGCCCCATGTATGTAACAAGAAAAGCCCCATCTGGTATCTAATCTATTGTCGTAAGGGTTATTATCATAGACTACAGTAAGGTTTAAGTCCTTACCCTGTATGGTGGGCGCAGTTAGTTTCTCCTGGGATGTTGCATTGGGTAACGGTTTGAGTAATATGACACAAAGTTGGATTAAAATCATCCATTTTAGCTTATGCATTTCTCACTACCTCTCTAAATTAAAAAGCACTGGATTCAGCAGTAATTAGTGGCAGATTAAGCAAAGATGAATGTAATTAACTTGACGGAAAGTAACAGTAATTGCAAGAAATTTCTTGCGCTAAGTTCCAGACATTGTGGTAAATTAAGGCATACGCAGCGTTATACGTGCTATCCAAAAAGAAGACCTTTGCATAACTCATATTTTCTTACCGAGGCTGGGCTTTTCTTCAGTTTCGCTGTTTGCACTTGACACACAACGATACGCTTCCTTATACTCTTTTCCACACAAAGCTACTTAATCTTAAAAAATTACTCATATAAGGAGAGTTGATAATGGCAAGTGAAGATTTATTGAAAGGCAAAAGGATTCTCATCGTTGATGATGAGCCCGATGTATTAGCAACATTGAATGAACTGCTACCTATGTGCGAGGTTATGAAAGCATCTAACTTCGAAGAGGCCAAAAAACTGCTCGAAACCCAGTATTTTGATATGGCTATATTGGATATTATGGGAGTTGATGGCTATAAATTATTGGAAATTGCAAACAAGGGGAAGGTAATCGCTGTTATACTTACTGCCCATGCTCTCAGCCCTGATAATATCGTAAGATCGTATAAAGAAGGAGCAGCTTCCTATGTGCCCAAGGATGAAATGGCCAACATCACAACCTTTCTGAATGATATATTAGAAGCCAAAGAAGCGGGTAAAAGCTTCTGGTGGCGTTGGTTAGTCAGATTGAGCATCTCTTACTGGGAAGAAAAGTTTGGCCCTGACTGGCAAAAGGACCATGAAGATTTCTGGAAAAACTTCCCTTCTATCTAAAATCATCCTTTATCACAGAATAGCTGACAGTGTGGATATAAGGATGGCTCTGTAGTTTCACAGTGACAGGATATTACGTTTTATCAGGCAAGAAAGAACTGAAGATGCTTTAATCAGCATAAGTAATCTATAATTCGTAGCCGTTCACGGGTTCAAAGGTTCAGAGGTTTAAGGTTACGTTCTTGTCCCCGGACTCCATTTTGGGGGCGTATTTCTGTGAGAAACGCCCGGCTTCGTCATTCCCAATCTGAAAGTTGGCGGCGCATTGGCAAATATCTGGCAAAACCAGCATTTTTTACGAGGACTTTGGGTCTTCAATTTTGTCCTTGTCCCTAACCCTGAACGTTGAACCCGGAACCTGTAAACGCTTACTATAATTCTTTAAGGTTACAGGTTTTTCTAAAAATAAAAAAAGAGGGGCAGTTGTTTATGATCACGCAATATCAGCTTTGAAGGCTTTACAAAAAATAACTAGAAAGTATCTATCCAATAATATGCAAAGACTTTTTGAAGGCAGGTAGAAAAAAATTATGATAGAATTTTTTCTCAATCAGAGTAATAAAGGGTGTTGTAAAGATCGTATAAATATTATGTAATATCAATTGTTTAAATAATAAAAAGCCTCTATAATGGAGGGGATTTTGTCAAAAGAACCCTTGGCCCAAAACGGAG